>JANNAY010000911.1:0-1663 GCA_031384945.1 Deltaproteobacteria bacterium | reverse complement strand
CCCTCGAGGTGAAAGAGGTGCCCGTCGAAGGCCTCACCGGCCGCGTGCTGTCGGGCCTCGCCGCCAACAACTTCGATCGCCACTCGAAAGAGGTGATGCGCGCGGCGCGCTTTCTCGAAGAGCGCCAGTGCGCCGACGGCTCGTTCTGGGCCCGCTGGCTCGTCGGCTACGTCGCCGCCACCGGCTGCGTCGTCACCGGCCTCGGCGAGTGCGGCTGGGACATGGGGCAGCCGTGGATCAAACGCGCCCTCGCCTATTTGCTGCGCATGCAGAACGACGACGGCGGCTGGGGCGAGTCGCCTGAGATGTACGAGCACCCGGAGAAGGTGAAGACAGAGAAGCTGCGGGCGCCGTCGATGCCGCCGCTGTCGGCCATCGCCTTGTGCGCCCTCGTCGACGGCGGCGCCGATCAGACCGCCGCCGGCAAGGCCGCCATCGATCGCGCGGTCGCGTATCTGGTGAAGGCGCAGAACCCCGCCGGCACCTGGGACAACGCGGCGTGGATGCAAATCTACGAGCCGATGAGCACCTACTATGTGATGGAAGGCGACTGCTGGTACCGCCCCATCGAGGCCCTCGCCAAGGTCAAGAAGGCCCGCGCAAAGGTGTCGCGCGACGTCGAGAAGCAGCGCCTCGCGCCGCTCTCACGACCGGCGCCGGTGTTGCCGCCGCGCAAGCCCGGCACGTGGAAGCCGGCGCACCTGCGGCAGATGCGCAGCGGCGGCGACCGCGTGGCCGACGACGTCATCGGCGCCGTCTTTGCCGAAGGACACGCCACCGCGCTGCGCGAATTCATGGGCCGGCTCGTCACCACCGACGACGCCATCCCAAAAGACATGCCGCCGGCAGCGAAGCGCTTCTTTGAGCAGACACAGGCGCTGCCGCCGTGGGCCGAGCCGGAAAAGATTCTGCGCGGCCAGAAGCTCTTCACGCGCCACGGCTGGCTGATGTCGGCGGGGCTGCTGTGCTCGTCGCTGCCGCAGGCCTACTGCGCCGCCAACGGCGCGCGCGTTTTGACGCAGACGCAGGGCATGACGAGACACGTCTACCGGCGCATCCTCGAGACCGCGCAGTTTCTCTTCGACGTCTGCGTCGAGGGCAACTTCGCCAGCGGCGGCCGCGGCGTGCGCGCCGCGCAGAAAGTTCGGCTGATGCACGCGACGATTCGCCATCTCATTTTGCTCAAGGGCGAATGGGACAGCGACGTCGACGGCGGCCTCGGCGTCCCCATCAACCAAGAAGACTACGCGGGCACGCTGATGTCGTTCTCGGTGGTGCTGCTCGATGCCTTGAAGAGCGCTGGCGTCAGCGTCGACGAATTCGACGAAGACGCCTTCTTTCACCTGTGGCGCGTGACGGGTCACCTGTTGGGCGTCGACGCGAGCCTCATCCCCATCGACGTCGACGACGGACGCGCGCTGATGCAGGCCATTCGCGATGACCAGTGGCAGGGCAGCGTGCAAGGTCAGCTGTTGGTCAACGACCTCGTCGAGTGCATCGACGAATTCGTACCCGGCGACCTCTTCGATGGCATCGCGCCGGCCCTCATCCGCTTCTTTGTGCCGCAGCCGGCGCCGACGATTCTCAAGCTGCCCAGCGAAGGGTTGTTCGAGCTGATGCTCGGCGCCGGCTCGGTCGTCGACCGCGTGCTCGGCGTCGTCGG
>JANNAY010000896.1:0-4369 GCA_031384945.1 Deltaproteobacteria bacterium | reverse complement strand
TGGACCTGCAGCTGAAGACGACGACGACAGCGGCTTCGTCTTCGTCGAAACCCCGCCCGCAGACCTCACCCCTCGCTGCGCTCGACCCTCTCCCCAAGCGGAGAGGGTGAATCAATTTCGCGACTTGTCGCGGTACAATCGTACAACTGTCGCATTTTCTCGACGTCAACGATGCCGCTACGAAGAAGCAGGCAGCGTCAGCGTGAACGTGCTGCCGGCGCCGACGACGCTCTCGGCGTCGATGCGGCCGCCGTGGGCTTCGACGATGGACTTGGAAATGTAGAGGCCGAGGCCGACGCCGCGGCGGTCGCCTTTGTTGACCTGCCAGAAGCGCTCGAAGATCGAGGCCAGCATCGGCGTCGGCACTCCGCAGCCGTTGTCGATGCACGACACGCGCAAGCCACCGGCTTCGGCGCGTGCCTGCAAGGTGACGGCGCCGCCGCGGGGCGTGAACTTGATGGCGTTGGTGATGAGGTTGGCGAAGACCTGCAGCATGCGGCCGCCGTCGAAGCTGCCGACGAGAGCGTCGTCGCCGAAGTCGCCGTGAAGGGTGACGCCGGCGGCGGCGGCGGTGCCGGTGAAGGCCTCGACGGCCTCGTGCAACACCAAACGCAAGTCGCCCTGCACGAGCGTGACCGCGAGGCGGCCGACGTCGATGCTGGCGACGTCGGAGAGGTCGCCGATCAGGCGGTTCATGCGGGCGGCGTAGCGCTCGATGCGCTTGGCGTCGGCCAGCGTGGCCGCGCTCTCGCCGACGTCTTCACCGCGCGCCGCCATCGCCTGCGTGGTGAGCACGATGCCCCCGAGCAGGCTGCGCAGATCGTGGGTCGCCATCGCGAGAAAGTTGTTCTGGCGGGCGAGGTCGTCGTCGGAGCGGGCCCGCTCGGTCAACAACGAGCGATCGGTGCGCTCGCGCTCGAACGGCAGCAGCCGGACCATCAGGTGCGCGCTCTGCTCACGCTCACGCTCGAGCGCCTGGTCGGCCTTCGCGCGCTCATCATGCAGGACGCGATCCTCGAGCTTGCGCGAGGCGACGACGTCGGTGTCGACGCCGGAGGGGTCGGCCTCGTCGGCTTTGTCGCGGGCGGCGCCGACCACGGCGTCAGCCTTGTCGCGGGCGCGGTCGACGACGTTGTCGGCGTGCTGCTCGATGGCCTCGCGTTCACGCACGAGGCTGTCGGCCTTGTTGCGCTCGGTGCGCAAGCTCGCGTCCGTCAGGCCGCGCTCGACTTTGCTGGGTTCAGTCATTCAGTTTTGTATCTTTTCGCCGCGTTGATCAGGTGATTGATTTCTGATCCTGCCGCTCGTCTCTCAGTCCGGAGCGACGACGGTGGCGCTGTCGAGGCTGACGGCGGTCTGCGCCAACAAGCGTCCGTTGATCGAGGCGCCGGTGCCGAGGTCGATCGAGGTCTGGCACAGCACGTTGCCCTCGAGGTGCGCGGTGGTGCCGACGTCGACGAGGCCCGAGACCTGCCAGAAGACGTTCTCGGCGAGGGCGCCGCCGGCGAGGGTGACGCGGACGCCGTTCGACACCGTCAGGTCCTGCGCGATCTGAAAGATCCAGACGTCGGTGGCGCTGCCGTCGAGGACGATGTCTGAGGCGACCAACAGTCCTGTGCCCCACTGGTAGACGCCTTCGTCGAGGGTGAGGCCGCTGATGTCGCCGGCGCCGAGCTCGGTGACGTCGGGGGCGCGGCCCGCGGCGCTGGTGAGCGCGCGCTGCATGTCGAGCACGGCCGTCGTCATTTTCTGCGGCGTCGGCACCGCCATGTCGGCGGCGAACAGCTGTCCTGTCACCTGCGTCGACGTCGAGAACGTGTTGGTGGCGTCGGCAGTGAGCGAGAAGCCGGTGAGAAAGGTGGCGGCGGCGGGGCTCACGCCGACATCACCGGTGATCACCGACGGCGGCACCGTCGACACCGCGCTCTTCGCCAGCACCGCGAAGTCGCCGGCAGTGCCGAGGTCGACGGGCAAGCCCGGTCCGACGAAGGCGCCGGTGCTGAAGGTCCACGTCACGATGTTCGCGAGCGGCACGCCGGCGGCGCTGCGCGCTGTCGTGGCCACGGTGACGACGTAGGCGGTGTCGGCGGCGAGGTCCTGCCGCGGGTACAGCTCGATCGTGTCGTCAGTGACGACGGCGGCGACGGCGACCGCGACGGCGTTGTCGCTGAGGACGACGGCGCCGGCGAGGCTGGCGGCGTCCATGTCTTCGCTGAATTCGACGACGACGCGGGCGTTTCTGTCGACGTCGACGGCATCGACGGCGGGTTCGCGGTCGCTGACGACGGGGACGGTGACCTCGCCTTCGCCTTCGCCTTCTTCGCCTTCGCCTTCGCCTTCTTCGCCTTCGCCTTCTTCGCCTTCGCCTTCGCCTTCTTCGCCTTCGCCTTCACCAGCGACGCGCTCGGTGCAGGCGGTGAGGCCGCAGAGGAGCAAGAGGGGAAGCAGCGGACGGGCGGCAAATGACATGATCATGGAGATCCTTGAGCAGGCGAAGAAACAAGAGACGGCAAAGACACCGGCGGCACCGATGAATCAGCGCATCGGAGCGAGGACCAAAAGTGCACAGCACAGCGTCGCGTTCACCCCTGATCGGAGATCAAGGGTGGCAGGTGCGGCGGTGTCGTCGCGTTCGACTGCAAGACTGCAGGGGGCCACCGGCGCCTGGCCGGGACGATGGCAATGGCAAGTTACCAACCACCGGGATGGTGGGCCACGCGCACCGTCGGTCCGTCAGATCACGCGATCGGTCGCTTCGGGACGAAGATCAGAGTCCGCCGAGGCCGTTCACGAGGCCGTAGAGCCGCATGAACCCGGCGATCTCGCGCTCGCTCTTGTTGGCGAGGGCGCGGCCGCCGAGGGCGTGGCAGGCGAAGTTGACGTCGACGACGCGCAGCCCCTTGGTGGTCTCGAAGACAAAGGCGTGCTGGGCCTTTTGCAAGCACGACTTCGGCGCGCCCTTGAGATTGTCGTTCACCAGCGACAGCGCCCGCGCCCGGTCGATCGACTTGAGGTCGAACTTGCGGACGGCGCCGCAGACGCGTCCGTCTTTGTCGATGAGCGACGGGCACTTGGCGGCGTCGAGCTCGTAGACCGCGACGTTCTGCACCGTGCCCGCGTCGACCGGGCCGCTGTTGGCCGGAGTGCCCGAAGAGGCGGCGACGACGGAGACGAGGGCGGCGGCGACGAAGAAGAACATGAGTCGGTCAGTCGACCGATGAGCGCCCGGTGGCAACCCACTGGCGCCGGTCGGCGGTCACACCCTGGCACGACCGGTGTCGTGGTCCTCGGCTTCCGGTCTGGCCGCAACGATGGCGGAGACGGGAGCGACGGCGGGAGTTGGACTAGGGTCGCCCCGCGCATCGGGGTGAGCCCCGCGGGTTTCACAGGGAGCGGCGATGACGATCAATTATGAGAAACAAACGGACAATAGAATGATGGCAAAAGAGGGCAAATCTTCGACAGTCTCAGACATCGACGTCGACCTCAACGCCGCGGCGATCAAAGAGTCGGTGCTGCGCCACCTGCAGTACACGCTCGCCGAGCTGCCCAAGCACGTCGACTCGAATTGGGAGCCGTACCTCTCGCTGGCCCTCGCCGTGCGCGACCGTTTGATCGCCAGCTGGATCAAGACCCAAGATAGCTATTACGACCAAGACGCGAAGCGGGTTTACTATCTCTCGCTCGAGTTCTTGATGGGCCGCACCCTCGGCAACGCCATGACCAACCTCGGCATCATGGGCGCCACCGGCGAGGCGATGAAAGAGCTGGGCTACTCGCTCGAAGACCTGCGCGACGCCGAGTGGGACGCCGGCCTCGGCAACGGCGGCCTCGGACGTCTCGCCGCCTGCATCCTCGATTCGGCAGCCACTCTGGCTCTACCGTTCTACGGCTACGGCATCCGCTACGACTACGGCATCTTCCAGCAGAAGATCGTGGACGGCGCCCAGGTCGAAACGCCCGACAACTGGCTCCGCTACGGGAATCCCTGGGAGATTCCGAGGCCCGATGCCCTCTTCCCGGTCCGCTTCTACGGCCGAACCGAGCACGTCGCCGATGGCAACGGCCGCCTGCGAGCCCGCTGGGTGGACACCCAGGAAGTGTGGGCCATGGCCTACGACACTCCGGTAGCGGGATTCTGTAACGACACGGTCAACACCCTCCGCCTGTGGTCCGCGAAGTCCAGCCGCGAGTTCGACCTCCGCGACTTCAACCAGGGCGACTATGTGAGCGCGGTTCGCGACAAGACGGAGAGCGAGAACATTTCGAAGGTCCTCTACCCCTCCGACAATCTCTACTCCGGCAAGGAACTGCGGCTCAAACAGCAGTACTTCTTCGTCACCGCGACCCTTCAGGACGTGATGCGCCG
>JANNAY010000885.1:0-6836 GCA_031384945.1 Deltaproteobacteria bacterium | reverse complement strand
ATGCGACGGGCATCGAGTCGAAGCTCTTCTCGTCGGTGGGCTTCGTCGAAGGCGAGGGCGAGTCACGTCGTCACCGCCTGATCACCGACGCGCCCAAGGTCTTCTTCGATCGGTGGACGGGCAAGAAGTGGAACCCGCAGAACTCGTCGGGCCGCTATCTCGGCGACATCACCACGCGCACGTGTTTGACCCACTCGATCAACACCTGCTCGATCAGCATCCTCGAAAAGGTCGGCGTCGACGCCGTGCTCGACGTCGCCAACAAGGTGCACGTCACCGTCGCCGAAGAGCCCTTTCCGCAGAACCTGACACTCGCGCTCGGCACCGGCGGCGTGCACTTGCTCGACCTCGTCAACGCCTACGCTGTCTTCCCCGACGGCGGCCGCTACGCGCCCCCGGTCTTGATCGAGAAGGTGAAGAAGCGCGACGGCACCATCTTGCTCGAGCAACCGCCGCTCGAGCGCACGCAGGTGTTCGCGCCGTCGACGGCGAGCATCATGACCGACATGATGAAGTCCGTCGTCGAGAGCGGCACGGCGACGCGGGCGCGTGAGCTGCACCGTCCGGTCGCTGGCAAGACCGGCACCACCGACGAGGCGCGCTCGGTCTGGTTCGTCGGCTTCACCCCCGACGTCGTCGCTGGCGTCTACGTCGGCTTCGACGACAACAAGCCGCTGGGCCGCGCCGAGAGCGGCGGTCGCGCCGCGGTGCCCATCTGGTTGCGCTTCATGCATGTCGCCGAAGAAGGCGAACCCGTCCGAGACTTCGCCGTCGCCGACGGCGTGGTCAGACGCGGCGTCGACATCAAGACCGGCCTGCTCGCGCGTTCGGGCGAGGCCCTCGATCCGGGTGCGATCCCCGAGCCCGACATCAACGAGGACGGCGGCGACCCCATCCCGAAGGTCCTTCCCGAGGGTGTCATCGCCGAGGTCTTTGCCGCGGGCACCGAGCCGCTGCAGACGGCCGACGACGCGCCGCCGCCGCCGTTGGAGTTGCAGGAGCAGGGCGGCCTCGCGCCCTAGCTCTGGTTCACAACCCGGTTGGGTAGATGCTCAACCCGGGTTGAACATCGTGTTCGCCAATCACTCGGCCGCGAGCAGCAGCGCGATCATTCGGCGAAGCTCGCGATCGTCGTCGTCGCCACGCCCGCGGTGATGGCGCCAATCGCCGCGGTGACGGGCGGGATGGCGAACAACAGCAGGCCCTCGGGTCCGCAGCCGATGCAGTCGGAGCCGCGAGGGATGACGGCGACAGCGGCGAGAAAGGCGGCGCCAACACCGACGATGCCGCCGACGACGCCGCCAACGACGACGGCGGGGCCGGCGACGAAGGGCGCCCACAGCGGCAGATCGTCGAGCGCCAGCAGCAGCGCGGCAGGGCCGGCGGCCACGCAGAAGAGGAAGACCCCGGCGCCGACCCAGGCACCCACAGCGTTGTTGATGGCGTAGGCCGTGCCGAGGCCTGCAGCGGCGCCGACGCCGAGGCCAACGCCAACGCCGGCGACGAGGTGGCCGGCGGCGTCGAAGGCCTGGCTGCCGTTGTCGTTGGGGGCTTCGTCGACGTGTTCGGCGGCGACAGCGGGGTCGCGGCCGTCGTGGATCGGGTCCCAGGCCTCGACCTCTTGTTCAGGCGTCATCGACGTCGACGACAACGCCGCCAGCAGCACCAGCGCGATCATTCGGGGACCTCTGGGGGAGCGAAGCTGGCGACGCCCGTCGGCACCAGCGCACCGACGACGAAGCCGGCAGCGGCACCGATCAGCGGCGGAACGATGATCTCAGTGCCCCAGACGTCGTCATCGATGAGCACAAACAGCGTGAAGAGCGCGCCGCCGCCAATGCCGACGACGGTGCCGATGATGGCGGTGGCCGCGGTCGTGGGCGCGACCCAGGTTGGCCAACTCGGTCCCTGCCACGACGACAACAACAGCCAGGTGGTCGCGGCGCCGACGACGCCCCCGACGACGAGGCCGGTGGCGACAAAGGCGACGAAGTCCCGGTTTCCGGCCACACCGGTCAGATAGGCGGCGCTGAAGCCGACGACGCTGCCGAGCGCGACGCCTGCAGCCGCCGACCCGATCGCGGGGCCAGCGCCACCGCCGAAGCGCGCGAGAGGCTCCACCGACGGCGACGACGCCGACAGCGTCAGCAGCAGCAACAACGTCCCCATGGGCGGGACGGTAGCGCTCAGGCCGCCTTCACGCCCGTGCCGATCGGGCAGGAGACGCCGGTGCCGCCGAGGCCGCAGTAACCGCTGGGATTCTTGTCCAAATATTGCTGGTGGTAGTCTTCGGCAAAGAAGAACTCGCCGACGTCAGACATCGGGCGAATCTCCGTCGTCACCGGGCCGAATCCCTTGCTCTTCAACGCCACGTCATAGGCATCTTTGAGAGCGAAGATGACATCGCGCTGCTGCGGCGTATTCCAATACAACGCCGAGCGGTACTGCGTGCCGACGTCGTTGCCCTGCCGCATGCCCTGGGTCGGATCGTGGGACTCGAAGAAGAGCTTCACGAGCTGTTCGGTCGAGGTCTTCTTCGGGTCATAGACGACGCGCACGACCTCGGTGTGGCCCGTCTTGCCGCTGCAGACCTCTTCGTAGGACGGGTTCGGCGTCTGTCCACCGGCGTAGCCGACGGCGGTGCTGACGACGCCGCTGGCCTGCCAGAACTTGCGCTCGGCGCCCCAGAAGCAGCCGAGGGCGACGACGAGCTCTTCAGCGCCGGCGGGGGTGTCGACGAGCGAGGTCTTCAAGACGGTGTGCTGCTTCGGCACCGGCATCTTGGCGGCGCGGCCGGGCAGGGCCTCGTCTCTCGTCGGCAGCGTCAGCTTCTTCTCGGACATCAAAAACGACCACATGAGGAACCTCGTCAAGACTCTACGAGCCAGCCTGCCGGGCTGCTGCGCGTTCAGCGGACCGCGTCGCAGGCGTCGGCGGACAACCACGATTCGACGCCGTTCTCGAGCCGGAGTTGCAACCAATCGCCACGTTTTTCGATGACCACGCCGCTGAGTCCGGCGTGGACGTCGAAGGCGGTGGCTTTGACGTCGGGGGCGGCGCGGGCGGCGGTGTCTTTGCGCACCACCTGCACCTCTTCGCCCTCGAACTGTTTGCGCAAGGCAAAGCCGGATCCGGCGGCGGCGGCGACGACGGCCGCGGCGGCGACGACGAAGACGGGGACGCGGGCAGAGGCGCCGCGGGCGACGACGACGGCGCAGAAGAACAAGGCGGCGACGACGAAGAAGGCGCGGGCTTTGCCGGGCGGAATTCTGCCTCCCAGCGACGGCGCAGCCGCCTGCTCGAGGCGATCTTCGCGGGCCTCTTTGGCGAGCTGCAGGTTGTGCACGACGTCTTTGTCGTCGGGGGCGCGCCGCCACGCCGACAAGAGGTGCTGCACGGCGAGCCCGTTGTCGCCGGTGCGCAGGGCCAGCGTGCCGATGTTGAAGTGCAGGCCGGCGCTGCCCGAGGCGCCGCTGTCTTCAACGTCGTGCAGCACCGACTGCAAGCCCGCCAGCGCGGCCTCGTCTTCGCCGTGGGCGGCCAACGTCTGCGCCTCGCTCACGCGCGGATCGACGCCGGTGGCGCACAACACAAAGAGCGCGAGCGCGATCATGACGGCACCTTCGCCTTCGACGCCTTCGACGCCTTCGTGCTCGTCGTCGTTGCGGCGGCGTCGAGGGCGGCGACGACGGTGACGACGTCGTCTTTGAGCTTCTTCGGCGCAGCGCCGGGCGAATAGCGCGCGGCTTCGGCGGCGCGCAGCGCGTCGGCGGCGAGCTGTGCCGTCGCGTTGTCGACGCCGCGGGCGGCCAGCAAGACGGGCAGCGCGCCGTGCGGCGTGGCACGGATGTCGTCGCCGGCGCGGTCGGCGAGGGCGTCGAGCAAGAGCTTGTGCAGCGTGGCGAGGTCTTTGGCGTCGTCGAGGGCGCGCTTGCGGGCGGCGAAGCGCGCGCGCTGTTGTTCGCCCGCGCTCGCGCGCTTTTTCTTGCGCAGCGACAAGACGAAAGAGACGAAGACGGCGACGACTGCGGCGACGAAGGATGCGACGACGACGCCGTCTTTGGCGCCTTCGTCGACGGCCGCGACGTCGAGGTGCAGGGGCCGCGGCCCCGCTCCTGACAACGTCGACCGCGTTGCCTTGGCCTTCGTCTTCGCCGTCGAAGCGCCCTGCACCTTGACGGTCAGCGGCGCCGACGTCGACGTCAGGTACTTGCCCTCGGCGGGCCAGAACGTGACCAGCGAGAGCGGCGGGACGACGACGTCGCCGACGCCCTGCGGCTGCACGAGAATTTCTTGCACCACGCGGCCGGCGACGACGCCATCGCGATCGCGGCGCTCGCGCTTCTCGGTGGGCGGAAACAACCGCACGTTGGCGGCGGCGGCGAAGCCCTTGTCGAGCGCCGGCAGGCGGATGCTGTCGACGTTGCCGTGTCCGCTGGCTTCGATGACGAGCGTGAACGGCTCGGCCACCTTCACCACCGACGGACGCGTCGACACCGACAAGCGAAACGCGCCGACGTTGCCGTCGACGAAGCCCTCGGCGGCCGGCACCGGCAGCGGTTTGACGTCGACAGACACGGGCGGCGACGTGACGCGCATCTCTTGTCCGCGCGAGAAGAACGATCCTGCTGGCGACACTTCGAGGCTGAGCACGGGCAGCGACTTCTTGCCCGGCGTGAGCGCGAACAGCGCGTCGCGTGAGACCGGGTAGACGTAGTAGCGCTTGTTGTTGAGCGTCCGCTGCGTGGCCGCGAGGCGCGTGCCGTCGTCGAGGGGAAAGCAGACGAAGCCCGCCGGCTTCAGCCCTGGCACCCGCGGGTACGACCCGAGCGGCACCTGGCTCCACACCTCGATGACGACGGCGATCTGTTCGCCGACGTAGGCGCTGTCTTTGTCGGGCGTCACCTCGAGAAACACCGACGGCGGCGATCCATGAAAGCGCGCGCCGGGGCCGCCTGCGTCGACGTCGTCTTCTTTGCTTTTGCCTTTGCCTGCTGCGTCTTCGTCGTCGCCTTTTTCGTCGCTGCCTTTGTCGTCGCCGTCGTTGCCATCGTCGTCGGCGGCCTTTTTCTTCTTCTTGTCGCCCACGACCTTGATCTTGATCGGCGCCGCGCGCGCGCTCGCCTCACCCAACTCGGCCCTTGCTTCACCGACCTCTAAGTTGCCGGCGTCATCGGCGCGCAACAACAGCGAGCGGCGGTGCTCGACGACGACGCTGCGGCGTCCGTTCTTCGCGAAGAAGCTCGCCTTTTGCGACTCGCTCTCGTTCAAAAGGGTGAAGTCCGTCGTGTCGGGTCCTTCGAGCGAGTCGACGCTGTCTTGTCCGCGCACGGTGAGGATGATGTCGACCTGGAAGGTCTCTCCCTGCTTCACCGTGGTGGCGTTGGTGACCATGCGGATGCCCACCGCAGGGTCGTCGTCGTCTGCGTTTGCTGCACTTGTGATGCAGAGGAACGCCACGAGGATTGCGCGAGCAGACCAGGGCGCTCCCGCCGCGCCAAGCAGCGTCGTCGTCGAGCAGCTCCGCCGGCCAGATTGATTGTTGTGCTGCGCACGGCCGGGGTTGTGCGATCGCGGCGACTGCGACCTCTGCGACGACGGCATCACCAGTCCTTGCCGTCTTTGGGGCGCTGCGTTTCTTCACCGCGCATCTCGAGCGGGGAGAGCGGGCGCTCGCGCGAGCGGAGGCCTTGGAGCAAACGCTTCGCCTCTTCTTTCGACGTGGGCTTCTTCTTCGCCGCCGCCGCCGCCTTCTTCGCCTGCTCTTCTTTCTTCTTCTGCTCTTCGGCCGACGACGAATCCGGCTGACCGTCTTTCTTGTCTTTCGGGTCGTCTTTCTTCGCCTGATCGTTCTTGTCACCGTCGGCGTCTTTGTCGTCGTCGTTCTTGGCGTCGTCTTCTTTCTTGTCGCCGTCTTTTTGACGATCGTCACCCTGCTTGTCGCCGTCTTGCTTCTGCTGCTGGTCGCCCTGCTCGCCGTCTTTCTTGTCGCCGTCTTGCTTCTTCTGATCGTCGCTCTTGCCGTCGCCAGACTGCTGCTGCTCTTGCGGCGGCGGCTGCTGGTTCTTCAGCTCGAGCACGCGCTGCAAGTTGCGCCGCGCGCGGTCGTTGCTGAGGTCGGCGACGACGGCGCGGCGGTAGGCGGCGATGGCGTCGTCGATCTGTTGCATCTCGAGCGAGGCGTTGCCCGTCGCGAGGTGGGCCTCAGAGGTGATGCGCGGGTTCTTCGCCAACGTCGCCGCGCGCTCGAAGCTCTGGATGGCGTCGTCGAGCTTTGGCGGCTGCGGTGCCTTCTGCGGTTGCTTCTGCTGCTCTTTCTGCTGTTGGGCCTGCCCCTTCGGATCCTTCGCGGCTGCGTCTTGCAGGTCTTTGCGCGCACGCGCGATCAAGGCCTGGCCGACGTCGAATTCGACGATGGCGCGCTCGTCGTCGTCGCTGGCCTCGGCGTCGTGGATGCGCTCGATGGCCACGTCGGGGTCGTCGGCGGACAGCGCTTCGAACGCCGCTTCAAGGCTCGGCTCGGGACGCGTAAAGAACGGCACGCCGTCGTCGGCGGCGCCAGTGGCACCGATCAAGGGCGCGATGACGACGAGAAACGCGATCATGCGGCGGCTCTGCGCTCGGGGACGAGCAACCAGACGAGAAGAAAAACCAACGCCGCGGCGGCGAACGGCGCGCTCTGGTCGACATCGTCTTTGATGGTGCGCGCCTCGAGCTCGCGCTTCTCGAGCCCGGCGATCTTGGCTTCGACGTCGCTGAGGCCGAGGTCGGCGCGGGCGCTGCCGTCGACGAAGCTGCCGGAGACGGCGGCGGCGACCGCCTGCAGAATCTCGGGC
>JANNAY010000809.1:0-3970 GCA_031384945.1 Deltaproteobacteria bacterium | reverse complement strand
GCGCGAGCTCGAGCAAGCGCTCCATCGCCATCAAACGTCGAGGAATGCCCTTCGTGTAGTCGAGCCGATCGACGCCCAGCAAAATCTTCAGGCTCGGGTCGGCGGCTCTCATGTCGACGAGGTCTTTGGCGACGACGTCGTCGCCTTTGCCGGCGAAGTCGGCGGGGTCGACGCCGAGGGGGGCGACCACGGCTTCGACGACGCGGCCGTTGACCTCGACGACGCCGGCAGTGACGTCGACGACGGCGTCGCGCACCAGCGCCTGCACGCACTCGAGAAAGCGAGAACGATTGCGCGCGGTGTGAAAGCCGACGACGTCGGCGCCGAGCAGCCCTTCGAGCACCTCGACGCGATCGGGCAGCACCGAAAAGATCTCGAGCGGCGGAAACGGAATGTGCAGAAAGAACGCGATGCGCCCGCGCGGACGAAGGCGCCGCACCATGCCCGGCACCAAAAACAGGTGAAAGTCGTGCACCCAGATGACGTCGTCGACACCGGCGGCGTGGTGGGCGACTTCGGCGAAGCGCTCGTTGACCTCGCGGTAGGCGTCGAAGTTGTGGTCGGTCAGCGGCAGCCGGTCGATGCGGTTGTGAAACACCGGCCACAGCACCCCGTTCGAGCAGCCTTCGTAGTAGCGCTCGATGTCGATTGGCGTCAGCCGCACAGGCACAAGGCCCCGCGCCGCGCACTCGCGCTCAACGACGCTGACGTCTTTGCCGGCCAGCTTGGTGAGGTCACCGGGCCAGCCGATCCACTTGCGTTCGTCGGGCGAGAAGCAGCGGTTGAGCGCGGTGGCGACGCCGCCGACGCTGTCTTTGACGACGAGCTCGCCTTTGTCGTTGGCCCCGACGCTGATGGGCAAGCGGTTCGACACGATCACGATCTTGCCGCTGCTCGTTGCAGCAGGCGACGACGGCGGCTCAGGCAGCGGCGGCACCGACGTCAACGCCATGTGCGCAGCCCGCCGTCTCTCGCCCGCACATGCTCGCCGATGGTCGACGCTGCGTGGATCAAGCCGACGTGCGTGTATGCCTGCGGAAAGTTGCCCAGCAGGCGACCGGTGAGGGGCTCGACGTCTTCAGAGAAGAGTCCGAGGTCGTTCTTGTGCTGCAGCACGTTCTCGAAGACGGCGATCGACTCGTCGAGGCGGCCCGCCAGCGCCAGCGCCTCGGCCCACCAGAAGCTGCAAATGGTGAAAGCGCTGGTGGTGGCGCCGAAGTCGTCGTCGTTTCGGTAGCGCAACATCAGTCCATCTTTGACCAGTAGCTCTCGATAGGCATCGAGTGTTTTGGTGAAGCGCGGATCTCGCGCATCGATCAGTCCGATCATCGGCAGCAGCAGGTTGCTGGCGTCAGGATGTTTGCCGTCGAGCGATTGAGTGAAATACCCGAGCTCCGTCGAGAAACCGCGGCGCAGCACCTCTTGGCGCTCGCTCTCGGCGATGCCCATCCAGCGCACCGCGATCTCGGTCTTGCCCAACAGTTTTGCGATTTGTGCGCCACGGTGAATCGCGGCCCAGCACATCGCCCGTGAGAAGGTGTAAGGCCGCATCAGCGAGCGGAATTCCCAGATACCCGTGTCGTTGGTCGGGGCCGCAACGATCGACTCTTCGACGAGCCGCTCGACCAGCGGCCAGAAGCTGGCGACGTCGAGCAGCAAGCGCGGATCGCGCAACAGGGTGTCGAGGCAGAGCACGACCTCGCCCATCAGGTCGTTCTGCCGCTGAAAGAACGCCGCGTTGCCGACGCGCACGGGTCCGTTGCCGTTCCACCCGCGCAGATGGTCGAGCGTGCGCTCTTCGAGGTCGCGGGCGCCGTCGATGCCGTAGAGCGGCTGCAGCGGCCCGCTCTCGACGACGTTGCGCAGATAGTTGAGAAAGATCTCGCCCTCGTTGAGGTGGCCGAGCCGGCGCAGCGCCTCGACGACAAAGGCGGCGTCGCGCAGCCAGCAGAAGCGGTAGTCCCAGCAGCGCGGCGTGCCGACCGCCTCGGGGATCGACGTCGTCGCTGCGGCGATGATGGCGCCGGTGTCGACGTACTGGTGCAGCTTCAGGCACAGCGCCGAGCGCAGCACGTCGTCGTCGTGAAAGCCGGGCAGCGCGCAGGTCTTGGCCCAGGCGCGCCAGCCCTGCACCGTCAGCGACAACGACTCTTCGACGGCGGCGGCGGTGTCGAGCGCCGAGACGTTGCCGCACGAGAAGACGAACCACAGGGGCTTGGTGAGCGTGAGCTCGCGGGCGCCGAGCACGTAGGCCACTGGACAATTCGTCGTCAGGTGAAAGGTCGGCCCGTTCCATTTGACGTCGATGCCGTTTGAGGTTTCGACGAGCGTCGGCTTCTCTTTGCCGAACCCCGGACGCGGGTCGAAGAGCACGCGCACATGCGGGTTTCCTTTGATGGGGCGAATCATGCGCACGATCTCGAGCGGGGCGTGCCCGCCGAGCCCCTTGGGGATGCGCGGCAAGAAGTCGACGACCTCGAAGGCGGTGTCGCCGTCTTCGACGACGACGACCGAGACGTTGGTGTTGCGCAGGTAGCTGAGCTTGCCGTTTTTGCGCTTGCCGTCTGCGCCGACGAAGGCCCAGACGCCGCCGATCTCGTCGTCGAGCAGGCGCCCGAACACGGTGGGTGAATCGAACCGCGGCAGGCACAGCCAGTCGATGTCCGTCGTCGGTCCGACGAGGCCGATGCCGCGTCCGTTGCCGATGGCTGCGTGGTCGAGCTCGATGTCTGCGCCCATGAAGATCCTCCCGATCTGCGGTGGGCTACGAATCCGTCGTCGTCGTCGCCGGAGAAATGCACAACCAGGGTGCAGGTTTCGTCGATTGGCGCCGCTGGTGTGGCGCAATTGCAGATCGAGCGCGGGCGCACAGTCGACAAAGGCGCGGTCGATTTGCCGTCAGCGCGGACGCCGCAACCACGACGCCAGCGCCGCCGACATCGCCCGCCGCTGTCCGTCGTCGAGCGGACGCCCCTGAAACAGGCCCGCTGCTTCTTCGGCCTGCGCCAACAACATCGACGACCCGTCGAGGAAGAGCGACTTGCGCACGAGCGCGGCGTTGCGCACGGCGTGGGCGCGGCTGCCGTAGCGCAGGTCGTGCACGGCGCCGCCGGGCGCGAGCGCGCGATCGAGCCAGCCGTCGACGCCGTCGAGGTCGGCGGCGGCGACGACGACGACGCTGGCTTTGACGCCGTCTGCGCCGACGCCAGCGATGCCTGCGTCGAGGCCGATGCTGGCGGCGAGGGCGACGAGTCCGGCGGCGGCGTCTCGGCGGCGGGCGTGGACGACGACGGCGCTGGCGCCGGCTTCTTTGGCGGCGACGACGACGGCGGGGGCGGCGCCCCCAGCGCCGATGACGCCGACGACACGGTTCTCGATCAACAGGCCCGCGCGCCGCCACGCCGTCAGCGCGCCGTGCACGTCGGTGTTGGCGGCGACGACAGCAGCGCCGTCGTCGCCGTAGACGACGGTGTTGACGGCGCCGCAGGCGTTGGCGCGGTCGTCGGCCACCGAGCGGTAGCGCTCGAACGCCTTGATCTTGTGCGGCGCCGTGACGTTGACGCCGCGGGCGCAGGCTTCGGCGTCGGCAAAGGCGCGGCCGGCGTCGTCGTCGACGTGCAAGACGTAGCGGTCATCGAGGAAGACGGCGTTGTGCAGGCGCGGCGAGGGCGATGCCTCGATGCGCACGTCGCCGAGCAGCCACAGCGCGGTTCTCGTCACAAGACAGCCTTGGCAGCCTCGATGTCGCTCTTGATCTGGGCCACGAGGGCGTCGATGCCGCTGAAGCGCTGCTCGTCGCGCAGGCGGGCGACGACGTCGAGGCGCACGCGCTTGCCGTAGAGGTCTTCAGCGAAGTCGAGCAGGTGCGCTTCGATGCGCACGCCCTGGCCGGCGAACGTCGGACGCAAGCCGACGTTGGTCACCGAGCGCACGATGCGTCCATCGTCGAGCACGGCCTGGGTGGCGTAGA
>JANNAY010001061.1:0-8161 GCA_031384945.1 Deltaproteobacteria bacterium | reverse complement strand
CGGGTTCTTGCCACTGCGGCGCCGTCAAATACGAATTCGACGCCGACGTCACCGAGGCGTTCTCGTGCAACTGCTCGATGTGCCACCGCGCAGGCACGCTGCTGCACTTCGTTGCCGAGACGGATTTTCGCCTGCTCGCCGGCGAAGACCAGCTGATTTCATATCACTTCAACAAACACATCATTGACCACAATTTCTGCAAGACCTGCGGACTGAAGTCTTTCGCCAAGGGCAGGCGGCGCGACGGCAGCCCGATGCGCGCCGTCAACGTCCGCTGCGTCGACGGCCTCGACATCGCCGCCATCAAGATCACGCCGGTCGACGGAAAGTCGTTCTGATCACTGTATGAGCAAGGGCAAGGGATATCGCACCTTTACCATTGGGGGCTACGAGGTCCTCGTCGGCAAGGGGTCGCAAGACAACGACGACCTCACCTTCGACGTCGCCAAAGGCCCCGACGTCTGGTTGCACGTCGGCGGCGAGACGCCGGGCTCGCACGTCGTCGTGAGAAACCCTGCCGGCGAAGACGTCCCCAGAGACGTCGTCGAGGCCGCTGCTGGACTCGCCGCGTGGTACTCCAAGGCGCGGGGCGCGCCGTTCGTGAAGGTCGACTGGTGCCGCAAGAGCGACGTCTTCAAGCCCCGCGGCGACCCGGCCGGCATGGTCGAGCTGAAGACGTTCAAGACCGTCAAGGTGGCGCCGTGGCACCCGAACCCCGACGGCAATTGATCAGGGCTGGCGATCAGGGCTGGCGGCGTCCACGCAAAACGACCTGCAGCTCGCGGACGGCGAGGCCGGGCAGCTCGCGCGCCTGCGACACGCTGACGGCGTCGAAGTCGACGTCTTCGATGGCGCCGGTGTCGTCGTCGACGAAGTGGTGGTGCGGCGCCATCTTCGGGTCGTAGACGACGCGGCCTTCGGCGAGCACGAGCTCTTGCAAGAGGCCCTTCTCGGCGAAGAGGTGCAGCGTGTTGTAGACGGTCGCCCGCGAGAGTGAGCCGTTGGCGGTGCTGCCGACGGCGGCGAAGACCTCGTCGGCCGACGGGTGCGCGCAGCTGTCGAAGACAAAGGCGCCCACGGCGAGCCGCTGCGCCGACGGCTGGATGCCGGCGCTGATCAGGCGTTCGCGGACGTCGCTCTCTTGCACACGCCCATTCTAGCGTTCCGCGAACGACCGGCCAGCGGCGTCGTGGGTGTGTTCGTCACGGGCGCAAAAAAAAGAACCGGGCTGGAGACGCCGAGGGCCAACTCACGCCTCCAGCCCGGGTGTCGTCGCGGCAGGCGCGCCGTCTCGACCCCTGCACTGTCCGCGGATCTGGCCACCCACACCACGACACATGTCGTCACCCGCGAAAGGGCGTGCGTGGGGCGCACACCTCTGTGGCACGGGATGTGTTTCGTGGCAGACCCGCTGCGGTGTCTGCTGCTCACCGCCCGGGAGCTCTTCATGCGCGCTGTCGTCGTCCTCGCTGCCTTGTCCGTTCTCTCTCTGACGGCGTGCCCGCCGCGCGTCGCTGAAGGCGAGGGCGAAGGCGAGGGCGAAGCAGGCGAGGGCGAAGGCGAAGAAGGCGAAGGCGAAGGCGAAGGCGAAGAACTCGCCGACAACCTCGACAGCTGCAGCGACAACGACCAATGCGACTCGGGCTTCTGCACGCCGTTCTTCGCCCCCGACGACGACCTGCTCAAAGACTTCTGCACCGACTTCTGCATCACCGACGACGACTGCGCCGACTTCGGCGACCAGGCCATGCTGTGCTTTCCGATCAACGCCGACGGCAGCGGCGTGTGCATCCCCACCTGCGAAGAAGACGCCGACTGCGGCGGCTACAGCGGCGACGGCGTCAGCGGCGTCTGCTTCGCCAACGCCGACGTCGGCCGCAACATCTGCTTGCCCTTCGAGAGCTCAGGCTCGTGTGCCGACGGCGGCGGCTGCCCCGACGGCGAGTCTTGCCGCTTCATCGGCAACACCGGCGTCGCCTTTGCCTTCTACTGCACCGCCGGCGACACCCTCGACGTCGGCGAGGCCTGCGACGCCAGCGGCTTGAAGCGCCGCGGCTTTCCCTGCGAGTCCGTCGCCGACTGCCCCACCGGCTTCGCCTGCGAAGACGAAGACGGAGAGGCCGGCGGCGCCCGCATCTGCAACCTGCCCGACGAGATCAACTGCGGCGCGTTCTTCTGCTGGGACCAGGGCTTCTGCGCCGGTCCGTGCGACGACGCCGGCGACTGCCCCGCCGATTGGGAGTGCCAGGCCTTCGACTTCAGCGACGGCGACGAGCCCGAGATCGTGCGCCTGTGCAGCCCCGGACACGGTTCGTTCACCCCCTGCACCGACGACAGCGCCTGCGCCGACGGAGAGGCCTGCTCGCTGCGCAACGACCCGAATGGTGAGCAGGTCACGGTGTGCGTTTTGCCCAACGAAGGCGACGTCGCCGCCGGCAGCGATTGCGGCGACCAGTTCACCACACTTGACGACATCGAAGACACCCACGGCTGCACGTCGGGCCTCTGCGTCAACAACGGCACCTGCGCCATCATCTGCGACGGCGACGACGACTGCGGCGGCAACGCCTGCATCCGCTTCGAGCTCGGCAACGACGATCCTGAGCGCGTGCTGGGCGTCTGCGGCACCGGTCCCCGCTGCGACAACGACGCCGACTGCGGTGCCGACGGCGACAACCCCGGCCTCTGCTTCAGAAACGCAGGACCCGACGGCAGCGTCGGCGTCTGCACCTTCGACACCCGCGGCGCGCTCGCCGCCGGCCAGCTCTGCGACGAGGCCACCAACTTCAACCTGCGGGCCAGCAACGCCACCTGCTTCAACGACGCCGACTGCGTCGCCGTCGGCGGCGCGGGCTACCTCTGCGACGTCGCCAACCTCGCCTGCGTGCCGCCGCCCGCCGAGACCTGCCGCGGCGGGTGCTTCTTGCACCACTGCTTGCAGAACTGCGCCAGCGACAACGACTGCGGCAGCGCCAACTTCGTCTGCAGCGGCGACACCGAGGTCACCGACGACAACGACGCCGACGACGACACCGACGACGAGATCGACGACTTCGGCCTCTGCCTGTTTCTGCCCGGCGCGCAGAACAATGTCGTCTGCGGCTCCACCGCCGACTGCGAGGCCGGCGACGTGTGCAACGCCTACGTCGACCGCCAGTCGCTCGAGGTGCGCACGGTGTGCGTCGAGAAGAACGCCGACGACGCTGACCTCGGCGCTGCCTGCGGCGTCATCGGCGTCACCTTCATCGCCTGCGAAGACTTCTGCGCCAAAGACAACGCCGCGGCCACCAGCGCCTCGCACTGCCGCGCAGTCTGCGCCGACAACGACGACTGCGACGGCGGCGGCCTCGTCTGCCGCGCGTTTGCGTTGAACGGGGATCGCTCGGTCAACCTGTGCCAGGTCGACGACGGCAGCGGCGGCATCGTCCCCGCGGCCGGCGGCGAAGGCGAAGGCGAAGGCGAAGGCGAGGGCGAGGGAGAAGGAGAAGGCGAATGATCGCGCTCGCGCTGGTCTGTGTGCTCGCGGCGCAAGAGCCGACCGAGCCTGTGACGAAAGAAGCCACGACGACAGAAGCGACGCCGACGGATGCGACGCCGACAGCTGCGACGCCGACGGATGCGACGACGACGCAGACGTTGCCGGAGGTGCCGGCGCTGACGGCGGCGCAGCAGGCGGAGATTTTGATTGGGTCGGGGCGGGCGCTCGAGGCCACCGCGCTGCTCGTGAAAGAAGACCGCGCCGGCACGCTGCACGACCCGGCGCGGGCCGCGGTGATTTTGGCCCGCGCGGCCGACGCCCTCGCCGACAGCGGCGACATCAAAGCCGCCGCCGTCGCCGCCGACGCCGGCTGGCGCCTCGGCGGACAGCAGCCGAGCCCGCAGCTGTCGCACCACGTCGTCCGCTACGCCCGCGTCGTCGCCGAAAACGACGCCGCCGCCGGCCGCGCCCTCGCCGAACGCGCCCTCGCCATCGACGCCGACAACGCCGACGCCAAAGCCATGCTCGCCGGACTCGACGGCCTCGACACCTGGACCACGGGACACCTGACGCTCTTTGGCGGCGTCGGCCTCGCGGCGCTGTCCGCCGGCGCCTTTGTCTACGGCTTCGACGTCGAGCGGCAGGCGCGCGGCGGCACGCATGACACGGCGGAGCTCGACGGGCTGCTGATCCAACGCGGGGTCGCCGCCGGCGTCGCCTGGCCCGCCGCTGTCGCCGCCGTCGTCGCCGGCGGCTTCGGCCTCGCGCTGATCATCCAACACGAAGAAGCGGTCCCGTCGACGTTGCCGGCGTCGTTCCCGCCGGTCGGAGCTGGAAAATGAGAGCCCCCTCATCACTCGTCGCCGCGTTCGTCGTCTTCACCGGCGCCGGCTGCCTCGTCGGCGAGCTGTCGGGCATCCCCTGCGGCGGCGACAAGCAGTGCCCCACGAACCACTTCTGCGACGTGCCCAACGACGTGTGCGCCGCCATCGGCGAGGCCGACTCAGCCCCCGACCTCGATGTCACCGGCGTCGAGAACGGCGACGGCGAGCTGCAGCTCGATCCTTTCGTCGTGCCTGGCGAAGAGACGGTGCTGGTGCTGCACGTCACGAACAACGGCCTGCGCGACGCCTTCGACGTCGACCTCGACCTCACGCAGCTCGTCTGCATGAACCTGCGCTTCGACCCGCTCGACGTGCCCGACGCCATCGAAGGCGGCGCCACCGTTGAAATCCCGTTCACGATCAACCCGAGCGGCTGCGGTACGCCGTCGATCCAGGATTGGTTTTTATTTTATTCTGGAAGAGCCAAGCGCGGCACCTTCAACATCAATATCGATCGGGCCCCGCCCGTCGAAGAAGACTGAGACACAGCCATGATCGACCCGTTTCTCGACCGCCTGATCGACCTCGCCTTTGAAGAAGACCTCGCCACCAACGGCGACGTCACCACCCGCGCCACCGTCGCCCGCACCACCCGCGCCGTGGGCACCGTGCGCGCCAAAGAAGACCTCACCCTCGCCGGCGTCGACGTCTTCGCGCGCGTCTTCGAACGCCTCGATCCCACTGTCGAATTGAAGGTGCTGCACCGCGATGGTGAAACCGTATCGAAGGGCACCGAGGTCATCACCGCCACCGGCCTCGCCCACTCGCTGCTCGTCGGCGAGCGCCCGGCGCTCAACTTCATCATGCGGCTCTCGGGCATCGCCACGCTGACGAAGACCATGGCCCGCGCCGTCGACGGCACGAGCTGCCGGGTCGTCGACACGCGCAAGACCACGCCGGGTTGGCGCTCGATCGAAAAGGCCGCCGTGCGCGCTGGCGGCGGCGGCAATCACCGCACCGGGCTGTTCGACGGCGTGCTGATCAAAGACAACCACATCGAAGCTGCCGGCGGCATCGCCAACGCCGTGAAAGGCGCCCGCGCCAACGCCCACCACCTGCTCAAGATCGAGGTCGAGTGCGCGACCCTCGCCCACGTCGACGAATGCCTCGCCCTCGGCGTCGACGGCATGCTGCTCGACAACATGGACAACGCGCTGCTCACCGCCTCGGTGAAGAAGGTGCGCGAGCACCCGTCGCAGCAGAACGTCGGGCGCGGCGCGCGCATCTTTCTCGAGGCCAGCGGCAACATGACCCTCGAGCGCTTGCCCGCCGTCGCCGCCACCGGCGTTGATTTGATCTCGATGGGCGCGCTCACGCACCAGGCGAAGTCCGTCGACCTGTCGATGAAGCTCAAGTTGCTGCAGGCGTGATCGACCGGCTGATCGAGCGGCCCATCGAGCGGCTGGGCACGACGACGTCGACGCAGGAGATCGCCAAAACCCGCGCCGACGAAGGCAAAGCCCACGGCTACGTCGTCGTCGCAGACGTGCAAACCGGCGGACGCGGGCGCCGCGGCCGCGCGTGGAGCAGCAGCGGCCCCCACGGCCTGTGGATGTCGATGGTGCTGCGCACGTCGCTGCCGATGGCAAAGGCCCCGCGCCTCGCCCTCTGCGCCGCCGACGTCATCGCCGGCGTCGTCGTCGAATTCGGCGGAGGCGGCGTCAACGGCGGCGTCAACAGCGGCGTCTTCGTCAAATGGCCCAACGATCTGATGGTGGCGTCGACGACAGAGCACCCGGTGCTCGGTCCGTTTCGCAAGTGCGGCGGGCTGTTGGTCGAGGCCGTCGACGTCAAAGGCCCACTGTTGCGCACAGCGATCCTCGGGCTGGGGCTGAACCTGCGCGTCCCGAATGACGCAGAGGGCGGCGGCTTTCCCGACGACGTCGCGGATGTCGCCGCCGCCGCCTTCGTGGGTGACGTCGACAAAGACGCGTTGTTGAACAGATTGCAGCGCGAGCTGATGTCCATCGAAGACGCCTGCCTCGACGACGCCGCCTTCGCCGAAGTCAGAGACCGGTTGTCTTTGCGATCTGCGACCTTGCGCCGGCGGGTGTCAGTTGATGACGTGCACGGCACCGCTGTGGCCATCGCCTGTGACGGCGCCCTCGTCATCGAGAGCGACGACGGACGTCGGCACAGCGTTCATGCAGGTGACGTGCACATCAAGGGGCACATCACCGGTCACGTCGGGTTAGGTTGAGGGGTAGGTTGAGGTCGTGTTGGAAAGACGTGTCGTCGTCGTCGTCGTTCGGGCCGCCGCCATCTTGGTCGCGGCGGTGTTGCTCACGTGGTTGGCGCTGCCGTCGCCCATCGGCTCGCTGCCGTGGATCCCGTCGCCGCAGCCGGCGCTCGATGGTCCGTACCGGCAAAACGCGCTGCTCGCCGACGCCGTCGTTTTGCACGAAGGCGACGTCGTGGGCCCCGAAGACATCGCCTTTGACGCCGACTTCGACGTCAACCACCGCGTCTGGTCGGGCTTGCGCGACGGCCGCATCGTTCGCTTCGACGACGACAACTCGACAACCACGGTTGTGAACACCGGCGGGCGCCCGCTGGGGTTGCAGTTCGGACCCGACGGCTTTCTCTACGTGGCCGACGCCAAGAAGGGCCTGCTGAAGGTCGACGTCGAGAAGAAGACCGTCGAGGTGCTCGTCGACCACGCCGAGGGCTACGCGTTTCACTGCGTCAACGACGTCGAGATCGCCAAAGACGGCACCCTCTACTTCACCGACTCGTCGGCGGTGTGGGGCATCGATCAGTTCACCGAAGACATCCTCGATCAGCGTCCCAGCGGCCGCGTGCTCAAGTACGACCCGAAGACCAAGCAGACCACGGTGCTGGCCAGAAACCTCAGCTTCGCCAACGGTTTGGCCCTGCTCGACGACGAGAGCGCCCTGATCGTCGCCGAGACCGGCCGCTATCGCTTGTGGAAGCTGTGGCTCAGCGGCGACAAGCGAAACATCAACGAGGTCATCACCGAGAACCTGCCCGGCTTTCCCGACAACCTGCAGCTCTCGCCCCGCGGCACCGTCTGGGTCTCACTGTTCAGCGCGCGCAAACGTCTGCTCGACTTCGTGCACCCGTATCCGTTCTTGAAAGACGCGACGGCCTCGTTGCCCGAAGCCCTGCGCCCACAGCCGCCGCAGTGGGGCTTCGTCGTCGAGATCAACGTCGACGGCATCCCGATTCGCTCGCTGCAAGATCCGTCGGGCGACCGCATCCCGCACGTCAGCGCCGCCCGCGAGCGCGATGGACAACTGTGGTTGGGCAACCTCGCGCAAACCCACCTCGCGCGTCTGAAGTTGTGAGCCGCTCTGGCTCTGGCTCCGTCCTCTGCGCCTGCGTTGTCGTCGTCGCTTTCGTCGTCGGCGCCTGCGCGGAGGTGAAAATTCTCCGCGACCCGGCACCGCCGCACACCACGCGCTTCTTCGATCCGCACGGGCGCCCCCGCGCCTTTGGTGGCGGCGTCTGCCCGCTGCGCGGACCCCACGACCACGTCTACGGCGCCGTCCCCGCCGCGGCCTTTGTCATCGTCGACAGCGTCAAAGGCGCCGCCTACCGCGACACCCGCAAGCGCGTCGCCTTTACCGGACCCCACGACTGGCGCGGCGACCGCTGCACGCTGCCGACGTTTCACGAGCACGTCGTCCGCTGACCACGTCGCCTTGCGTTGCTCGCGCCGCAGAGCCCCAGTACCCCAAATTCCACGATGCCCACCCCGGGCAGGGAAGGGCGGGAGATGGGTTTGCCCCCGCGCAGCGCGCGCAGCGGGGGTACTGGGGGCTCTGCGGCGCGGGCA
>JANNAY010000782.1:0-5149 GCA_031384945.1 Deltaproteobacteria bacterium | reverse complement strand
GGCCATCTGGGTCAAGTCGAAGCTGGCGCTGCGCAAGGGCGACGTCGACGGTGCGCGCGCTTTGCTCGCCGCTGCCAGCCGCGCGTTCGCCGTCAACGTCCCGCCCCGCACACCGCTCCAGCGCGATGACGACGACGGCAGTGGTGACCACAGCAACGACGAATGGACGCCGTGGTGGCACCCGATGGCCAAGACGCCGCAAGCGCGCGTGCTCGGCGACGAAGGCCGCGTCTTGCCACCAGCTGTCGGCCGCGACGAGCTCGTCGAGGGCGCGCACGTACTCGCGGCGCGACAGCGAGAGCACGGCGGCCTCGCCGAGCACGCGCGCTTGCGGCGTCTTGGCCATCGGGTGCCACCACGGCGTCCATTCGTCGTTGCTGTGGTCACTGCCGTCGTCGTGATCACGCTGGGGCGGCGTGCGCGGCGGGACGTTGACGGCGAACGCGCGGCTGGCGGCGGCGAGCAAAGCGCGCGCACCGTCGACGTCGCCCTTGCGCAGCGCCAGCTTCGACTTGACCCAGATGGCCAGCGGCGTGTCGACGCCAGCGACGAGGCGGGCGGCGGTGACGACGTCGCCGCGGCGGTACAGCGCTGCCGCGAGGTGGTCGGGCCAGGCCACGTTCTTCGTCGCCGCCAACGTCGCCAACACCGGCGTCATCCGCGCCACGCGCTCGTCGGGACGCGCCGACGCGTACGCTGCCAGCAGCCGCTGTCCGACGGCGCTGCGCAACAGCCGGCGGTCGACGGCGCGCTTGTCGCCGTTGTCGCCGTTGTCGCCGTTGTCGCCGTTGTCGTCGTTGTCGTCGTCGCCGACGGCGCCGCGCACGACGGTGAGCAGCGACAGCGCAGCGCTCTGGCTGCCGAGGCGCGCTTGTTGCCCGTAGAGCATCACGGCCCCGATGACGTCGTCACGCTGCAACAACCTTCGGGCTTCTTCGCCGTATGAGCCGGCGGCGAGGCCGAGCTCGTCGACGAAGCCGTGGCGAGCCGCGTCGCGCACGGCGGCCCACTGCGTGTCGTCGCCGAGTCGCGCCAACATGAAGAGCGCCCACGTCGTCCGGTGCTGCCGCTCTGCCGCGGGCAGCTCGAGCAGCTTCTCGAAGAAGCGCTGCGCTTTGACGGCATCGCCGCGGACGAATTCGGCGGCGCCGCGGGCGTAGAGGTCGCGTTCGAGGTCGCCGCCGCGGTCTCTGGCGCCAGCGGGGTCTTCGCCTTCGACAACGACAAACGCGTCGGCGTCGGCGAGGCCATCGACGAGATGGGTCATCGCCGCGGCGAAGGGTTCATCGGGCAGGTCGCGCAGCGCCGCCGCGCGGTCGTCGAGCAGCGCCGGCGGAAAGTCGGGGCCGCAGGCTCTGACGTCGTCAGCGGCGGCAACGGTGACGGCTGCCAACAGCAACAGCGGCAGAGACGGTCGAAGCATGCAGGTCTCCAGAAACAGAGGGACGGGCCCAGCCGACCACGACGTCGCTGTGGCCGAAGACGAAGCGGGCAGAGGCGGGGCAGATGGCGCATCCGTCGACGACGAAGCCGGCGTGGGCGTCGTAGGCGGCGGCGCCGTCGTCGAAGTCGCCAACGAAGTCGAGGGCGACGCACGGAAAGGGCAGGGCGACAGCGCCGGTGTTGCGCACGTGCAGCAAGCGAGCGCCGTCGTCGGCGACAGTGGTGCCCAGGGCCATGCCAGCGCTGTAGCCGCTGCTGCCGTCGACGGCGCCCAAGGTGACGAGGTCCCACGCGCCGTCGTCGCCGTCGCCGGGGAAGCGGAACCAGGCGATGCGGCTGGCGACGACCTTGACGGCGACAACGTCGCCGACGACGGCGTGCAGCTGGGCGCCGTTCTTCAAGCTGACGGCGTAGGTGGGCAGGGCGATGCGAATCGTGGGGCGCTCTGCCTGCGCGCGTTTGACGCTGGCGACGGCGGCTTTGACGTCGAGCAACGCCGGCGCGCGCACGCTGTGCACCTGCAAGACGACCTCGCGGGCGGCGTCGAAGACGGCGTTGTGGTCGACGTGGTCGAGCCAGCTGGGCAGGGCGGTGATGGCCAGCGGCACGTCGCCAAGCGTGTGCTGCGTCGCCCGCAGCCACGTCGCGTAGGCCGCGAGTTGGCTGGCGGCGCAGTCGTAGTCGACCTCGACGGCTTTGACGTTGGCGCCGGCAAAGGCGCGGACGGCGGCGAAGACCACGTCGTCGTGCAAAGACTTCACGCGCACGGTGGCGATGACGGGCACCTGCGATGCGCGCAGCGCCTGCATCACGCCATCGTCGCCGCGGACAAACTTCGGATCGTCGTCGCTGGCGAGGACGTGAAGGCGGCCGCTGCTGAATCCGGCAAAGGCGCTGACGGCGGCGGCGTTGCCATCGCGCTGCCACAGATACGCGTCGCTGTTCGAGGTCACGTTCGAGACGGCGTTCGAGGTCACGTTCGAGGCCGCCGCGTTCGAGGCCGCGTTCGGGGCCGCGTTCGGGGCCGCCTTCGGGGCCGCGTTCGGGGCCGGCGCCGACGACGCGAGAGAGAGCAGGAGCAGCGGCGCGAACACTTCGAGGTCAAGGATGACGAGGCCGCGGTCATTCCGGCAAATCCCAAGATCGCTGGCCGCTCTTCGATGGCAGCGGCCCCCGGGGCCCTTCGCGTGCCGCGAGGCGTTGCCCCACGATCGCCATGCTCGGCGACACGCAGCGCGGGATCTGCGGTGTCGAGGTCGCACCCGGTCGACGACGGCAGGGCGAGGGGCTAAGCGTCCCCGATGCGCGCCGCAGCCGCCTTTGCCTTTGTCTTCGTCGCCGTCGTCGTCAGCGGCAGCAGCTGCACCTGCGGCGCGCCGGTGCTGCCGGCGCCGCCGGGCCAGTGCAGCCTGGTCACCGGCCTCGGCTGCCTGCCCGACGAGCAGTGTGCAGACGGGGTCTGCGTGCCGCTCGAGCGCTGCGAGGGCGACGAAGACTGCCCGAGCGTCGCGTTTCGGTGCGTGTTTCCTGCCCAGTTTTGCGAGCTGCGGCCGGGGTTCGGCGAAGAGTGCAGCGACGAGCAGGGCATCCCCTGCGGCATCGGACAGTTCTGTGCCCTCGGCCTCTGCCGCGACACCGACATCGAGAAGGGCGCGCGCGCCTGCAACACGCGGCTCGACTGCGCGCCGGGGTTCGGCTGTGATCAGGTTCACTTCTTCTGCATTGAAGAGGCGCCCTGCAGCTTCGCCGACGAGGGCTACCCTGAGACCGCCTGCAACCCGAACAGCGAGACCTGCTCGCCGCTGCTCGACGCCTGCATCAGCGCCTGCATCAACGAGTGCACGCCTGGCGACGACGCCACGTGCCCTGACGAGCTGCGCTGCAACGCCGCCTGCGACTGCGTCACCTGCCTCAACAACGACGACTGCGGCGCCGGCCTCATCTGCAACATCCGCGCAGGACGCTGCCAGTCCGAGAACCTGTGCTTCTCTGACGCCGACTGCGAGTCGCCGCTCATCTGCGACTTCGCCACGCAGCTCTGCCAGGTGGCGCCGCCCGCCTGCGAAGACGACTTCGACTGCCAGATCGCCGAGATCTGCAACCTCGCGACGACGCGCTGCGAGCTGCCGACCGGCGAGTGCCTCGACGACCGCCTCGAAGACTCAGACACGCCGGCGACGGCGCGGCTGCGCGTACCAGGCGTCGGCGGTCCGGCGTTGTTCGACGACCTCGTGCTCTGCCCCGGCGACGACGACGTCTACAGCGTCGAGTTGCTCGCCGGCGATGGCCTGCTGGTGAAGGTCACCGAGCGCGCGCGTCCTGCCGAGCTGCAGGGCATCGCCCACGCCACCGTCTACCTGCTCGACAGCGCCGCCGAGACCTCGCTCGACTTCGCCGAGACGGCGCCGCGCGGCAACGGCGTCATGTACTACGTGGCCCAGGTCGACGAGACCGTCTTCGTGCGCATCAGCGCCCTGCTCGGGGCCACCTTCTATGACCTCGAGCTCGAGAAATTCGGCGACAACGTCTGCGCGAAAGACCGCTTCGAAGGCGACACCGACAACGACGAGGTCGCCCGCGCCTTTGCCGTCACCCCCGACCTCATCGCCACGGCCGATCAAGCTGGCGTCGACCTCGAAGGCGAAGTCTGCCCCGGCGACAGCGACGTCTACGCCGTCGACGTCGCGGCCGGACAGCAGCTCACCACCGTCCTCGACTTCGACGCCGCCGCCGCCGACCTCGACGTGGCCTACGTCGACGCCCAGAACAACGTGCTGCAGCAGCGTGCCGGCACCAGCGCCCCCGAGGTGCTCGCCGTGCGCTTTCTCGAGGCCACTCGCGTGTTCGTGCGTGTGCGCGGCTTCGCCAACACCTTCGCGCCCTACACCATCCGCTTCGCGCTCGACGACGGCTTCGTCTGCAGCGACGCCGGCGAACCCGACGACGAAGTGCCCGAAGTGCTCGTCGTCGACAACGTCAGCGCCGCAGCCGGCGGCAGCGCCGTCGTCGAAGCCCGCGCCGTCTGCGGCAACGCCACCCGCCCCGACGCCGACCGCTGGGCCATCGACGTCGAAGACTTCGAGCGCCTCGTCGTGCACGCGGTGCCCACCACCGCCAACCTGCGCGTCGTGCTCGCCATCGAAGACGTCGACGGCAACGTGCTGAAGCGCTCGGCCATCGGTCCGGGTGCGTCGTCGGTCAGCTTCGACGCCGTTTCATCGACGACGTTGTTTGTGCGCGCCACCGGCGCCTTCAACCAGCAGGGCAACTACACGATCGACTTTCACAAAGAGAACCAGACCGACTGCGCCGCCGACGACTTCGAGGTCAACGACACCGTCGCTGGCCGCGCCGCCCTGATCGATGAGACGACGCCCGCCAGCATCTGCGAAACCGACGAAGATTTCTATGCGTTTGAAGGCGTCGCTGGCAAGGTTCTCACGATTGATTTGACGTTCTTGCACGGTGACGCCGACCTCGATCTGCAGCTGCTCGGCCTCGATGGCGTGCAGATCCTCGCCACGTCAGACGGACAGCTCGACAACGAGCAGATCGTGCAGACGTTGCCGCTCGATGGCACCTACACGATTCGTGTGTTTTCGCTGACTTCGGGCGCGAAATCACAATACGTTTTGTCGACCGACCTCGCGAGCCCCTGACCCTGTCGGCGCCGTGAGCGAATGCGCGTGGTATCTCCGCGCCCATG
>JANNAY010000747.1:0-1883 GCA_031384945.1 Deltaproteobacteria bacterium | reverse complement strand
GCTACGCCGTCGGTCAGCTGTTCGTGCCCTCCGTCGACAACGCCCGCGCCGTCGTCAAAGGCATCGTCGAACGCGTCATCAACGAAGAAGGCCAAGACGTCTTGGGCTGGCGCGACGTGCCCGTCGAAGACGCGGCCATCGGCGTGCAGGCGAAGAAGACGCAGCCCCGGGTGCAGCAGGTCTATGTCGTGCGCCGCAGGTTGGTTCCCGCTGCGTTCGATCGTGTGCTTTATGTGATTCAGAAGCGCATCGAAAATGAGGTGCGCGAGGCGCTGCCCGACGACACGCAATTTCATGTGTTGAGTCTTTCGGCCGATACCATCGTCTACAAAGGCCTGCTGAGACCGCAGCAGCTGCGCGCGTACTACCCCGACCTCAACGACGAAGACATGGTGTCGTCACTGGCGATTGTGCACTCGCGCTTCTCGACCAACACGGCGCCGTCGTGGTCGCGGGCACAGCCGATGCGCATGCTCGCGCACAACGGCGAGATCAACACGCTGCGCGGCAACGTGAATTGGATGCGCGCTCGACGGGCGCAGCTGCGCTCGCCGCGCATCGGTGACCTCGACGCGCTGTGGCCCATCCTCGTGCCGGGCACCTCAGACAGCGCCCACGTCGACGCCATGCTGCAGCTGCTCGTGCTCGGCGGACGCTCGCTGCCGCACGCGATGATGATGATGATCCCCGAGGCGTTCGAGCGCGACCCACCGCCGGAGCAGGGCGGCATGGCCGACGACCGCCGCGCCTTCTACGAATACGCCTCTTCTCTCGTCGAGCCGTGGGACGGACCGGCGGCCATGTGCTTCTCCGACGGCGCCCTCGTCGGCGCCACTCTCGATCGCAACGGGCTGCGTCCGGCGCGCTGGGTGCAGACCCACAACCGGGTTGTGCTGTCGTCAGAGGCCGGCGCGCTGCCCGTCGATCCGGCGAGCGTGATCAAGAAGGGCCGCCTGCGTCCAGGACGCATGCTGCTCGTCGACGTCGACGAAGGCCGCGTCGTCGAAGACGCCGAGGCGAAGGCAGAGGTGACGGCGCGCTATCCGTGGCGCCGCTGGATCGACAAGAACCGCATCCCGTTCGAAGCCTTGCCCGACGTGCCGCGCAAGACCCCGCTCGGTGGCGAAGCGCTGCAACGACAACTGCGCGCCGCGGGCTTCGTCGACGACGACGTCAACCAGGTGCTCATCCCGATGGCCAGCAGCGGCAGCGAGCCCGTCGGTTCGATGGGCAACGACACGCCCATCGCCGCGCTGTCGCACAAGGCGCCGTCGCTCTTCGACTATTTTCACCAGCTGTTCGCGCAGGTGACGAACCCGCCCATCGATCCGCTGCGCGAGGCGCTGGTGATGTCGACGTCGATCGCCGTCGGTCCTGATGGCAACACCTTCGAAGAGACGCCCGAGCACTGTCACCAAATTCCGTTGCCCGCGCCGGTGCTGCACAACGTCGAGCTCGCCCGCCTGGCCGCCGTCGACGAAGGCGTCTTCGATGGCCACGTCTTGTCGACGTTGTTTCGCAAAGACGGCTCCATCGACGACGCGGTCAGCGCCCTCGAAGACGCCGCCGTCGCAGCGGTCGACGAAGGCAAGAACATCTTGATCTTGAGCGACCGCGGCGTCGACGACGACAACGTCGCCTTGCCGGCGCTGCTTGCGCTCTCGGCTGTGCACCAGCGTTTGGTGCGCGAGGGCATCCGCATGCTCACGGGCTTGGTCGTCGAGAGCGCCGAGGTGCGCGAGGTGCACCACGTCGCCTGCTTGATCGGCTTCGGCGCCGCCGCCGTGAACCCGTGGCTCGCCCTCGATGCCGTGCGCGATCTGGCGTTGCAGAACAAGTTACAGAAGCTTGGTGGCCGTGACGACGTCCGAGGGGCAGGGGCA
>JANNAY010000703.1:0-2166 GCA_031384945.1 Deltaproteobacteria bacterium | reverse complement strand
GCTGCGGCGGCAGCGCGGCCTCGTGCAGCGCCGCGCGCCGCACATCGGTGCGCGGGTGCGCCGCCGCGTGCAGCAAGCGCGCGCCGTGCGCCGCCTTGCCCGACCTCGTCGACGCCGACGCCGCCAGCGCCTGCACGGCGGCGAGTCGCACCTGTGGGTGTTTGTGGTCGAGGGCTTCGACGAGCGCGTCGACGGCAGCGCGGCCGACGCAGCCGCCCAGGACGCGGCAGGCGACGACGCGGGCGGCGGCAGAGACGGCGACGTCAGCGTCGAGCAGCGCGTGCGCGAACGGCAACCAGCGCAAGCGCAGGGCGACGGGCAGGTCGGCGACCGCGGCGAGGGCGTCGACGTCGACAACCACGGCGCCGTCTTCGTCTTCGTCGAACGCGCCGGCGCTCACCACCACCCCCCGCGCCGATCGGCGGGTGTGATCATGCGCACCACCTGCGCATGGACGTCGGCGTCGTCGAAGACGCGCTGCTTCGTCTGCTCGGTCGGGCGGTGCGTCCAGGCCCGCAGCAGCACCTCGCCATCGTGGGCCAGACACAGCACGTCGTGGGCGTCGACGACCTCGATGAGGACCTTGGCGACGCCGCGGGCCTCTTCGTCGAGCGACTCGTGCGAGCGCGTCTTGTGCCGGTTCTCTTCACGCAGCCCGTCACCCTCGAGGTGCAAGAGCTCGTGCGCCAGCGTCGCCAGCCGCGACGGCGCATCGCCGTGTCGAAAGAACGGCGGACGCAGCCCGAGCTCGATGGTGCGCGCGCCACCGTCGACGACGACGCGCTTGCTGCAGGCCGTGAGCGCCTTCACCGACGCCGCCGCTTCGCCGTGGGCGGCGAGGGCGACGACGACGACGCGCGAGACGTCGACGCCGAAGTCGTGGTGCTGGGCCATCGAGCGCAGCAGGCGTTCGAGGGCCAACGTCAGGTCAGGGCGCGCGTCGCTCATCGGGCTCACGCATCCTCGTCGACGGTGACCTCGCGCGTGAAGATCACGAACGCCATGCGCGGGCGCTTCGACGCTTCGTTGGGCACGAAGGTCATGCCGTCGAAGACCCAGCCCCGCCGCGTCTCTTCATTCAGGATCGCCGCCAGCGCCTCGTCGGTGACGCTGCTCGTCTCGCGCACGCGGTACTCGGTGATGCGCACGGTCAGCCCCCGGACGATGTCAGCGACGTCGACAACGCGCCGCCGATGAAGTCGATGTCGCCGCCGCCGCCGAGGCTGCCGCCGAGCCCGCCCTCGGGTACGCGTATGCCGTCGAGCACCAGCGAGATGAGCTGGCCGGGCACCTCGAGGGGCTCGGTCTTCAGCTGTCCTGAGAGCGCCGCGTAGAGCAGGCGCTCGGCGGCGCCGATGACCGTCAACGTCGACAGCTCGGGCGCGAACGGCTTGAGCAAGCCGGCGGCCCGCGCCATCGCCGTGTGCTCGATGGCTTTCTCGGACAACATATCGGCGAGCTTGATCACAGGTCCGCGAGCGCCTCTCGACGGACCGCGGTTCTCTTGCAGGTACAACAAAGCCGTATCGCCGTGATTCAAAATAATGATAAACAAGCCGGCGGCGAGGACGTCGTAAGAGGCAGCGACTTCGGCCTTGTTCTTCGCATCGCGACCAGCGGCGAGGCTGCCATCGAAGCTGTCGCGCACGGCCTCGTAGAGCGGCAGAAACAGGCTCTCGACCAGCGCCGTCTTGTCGTCGAAGTAGCGGTAGAAGCTGCCTTTGGCGACGCCAGCGCCGTCGGTGATGTCTTCGATGGTGACGGCTTCGATGCCGCGCTCGAGAAAGAGCACGAGGGCAGCGTCGGTCAGCGCCTTTGTGCGCTCTTTGCGGTTGGTGTCGCGGCGACCGCCAGGGCGACCCGGGCGCTCGGCGGGCACCTTGGCGCGTTCGACCAGCGCCTTTTTCGGCGCCTTCTTCTTCTTCTGCGCCGCCGTCGACGTCGCCTTCTTCTTCGTCTCCACCATCGACCTCGGGATGGCCCGGACGGCGGTGCAAGGCAAGAGGTCCGACGCTCCGTGGCTCGGACACGCACATGTCTCAGCGATCCCGCGGCGAAGGCGGCTCGCTATGTTCACGCCCGATGTACCGCCGCGCCTTTACCCTCGCCGAGATGATGATCGCCGAGATGATGATCGCCGTCGTGATCATCGGCGTCTTGGCCGCC
>JANNAY010000589.1:0-2314 GCA_031384945.1 Deltaproteobacteria bacterium | reverse complement strand
AGCAGGCGGGCGAGCGCTGCGCCGACGCTGCCGGTGGCGCCGACGACGAGGTGGGTCTGTGAGGTCATGGCCGTCGGATGCCGCGACGCTGTCGCGCGTCGCGGAGGTCAGCGCCGCAGCAGGTCGGCGACGCGGTGGGCGGCGCGGGCGCCACCGACGGCGACCGCGAGGGTGCTCTGTCCGGGGAACACGCTGTCGCCAATCAAGCCCGCGCCGTCGACGAGCTCGTTGGTGCTGAACGCCCCATCGAGCCAGCCCACGCGACCGGCCCGCCGCGGGACGCCGCCGACGGCCCCGCCGCCGCGGCCGGTGTAGCGCTGAAACGTGCGCGGCGATCCGGGCAGCGCGCGCAGCACGTCGAACGTGGGCAACGCGCGGGCGACGGCGTCGCGCATCCGCTCTTGGATCGCGCCGACGCGGGCGGCGCGTGCAGCGTCGTCGGTGTCGCGCAGCGACGACAGGGCGACGTGGGTCGACACCGTGGCGGTGCGCAGGTCGCCGCCGCCGAACACGGCAGCTTCGTCAGCGCCGACGCGTCCTTCGTCTGCGCCGCTGAGGGAGACAAAGGCGTGGTGTCCGTCCATGAGCAGCGCGCTGTCGTCGACGAGGTCGAGGTGGCGCGGGGCGGGGCTCGCGCCTTGGGGCGCGCGCAGCACGAGGTAGAGCATCACCGCGCCCCACGCGTCGTCGACGGCGCCCTGCCGCGCCGCGAGGTCTGGCGGCAGCGGCACGTCGAGCAAGCGCGTGGCGTCGTTCGGCAACAAGTTGAGCAGCAGCCGGCGCGCGCGCAGCGGACCACGGCCCGTGTCGACGACGAAGCCGCCGCCGCTGACGTCGCGGGTGATGCGCCGGGCGCGGCGCGACAGGCAGACGCGTCCGCCGGCGTCGACGATGGCGCCTTCGAGCTCGCGCGCGAGCACGCCGATGCCGCCGCGCACGTGGCCCGTGCCGCGCCAGATGTAGTCGAGCGCGCAGAGGGCGAAGACGGCGTCGGCGTCGTGGGCGTCGGCCTGCACCGCGATCTGGCAGAGGCTGTCGCACCACGAGCGCAGCCCGCGCACATCGCCGCAGCCGTCGTCGTCGAGAACCTGGGCCAACGATTTTCCCGCGAGCTGCGCCAGCGTGGGCAGCGCCGCGGCGTAGGTGACGGCACGCCGCGCATGAAAGCCCAGCGCGTGTCGCGCCGACGGCGTGGCGAGGGGCAGGCGCGCTCCATCGACGAGCAGCGGCCAGAGCAGGTCGGCGACGCGCTGCTGTCGCGCAAAAAAACGACGCACACCGCGCGCTTGCGACGCGGTCGCGCCGGCGCAGAAGCCGTCGACGAAGGCGCTGCGGTCGCGGCCGACGTCGACGCAGACGCCAGCGGCGCCGCGGTGCTCGATGACGGGGTCGGCGAAGTCGACGTCGACGCGGCGTCCGTGGCGGGCCAGCGCACGGGTGAAGAAGCCGCCTTCGTCGGTCGCCGTCGCTGGCGCGAGCCCTGAGAACAACGTGGCGCCCGCTTCGTAGCGCACGCCGTGGCGCTCGAACGTGCTCGCGCACCCTCCGCTGTACGGCAGGCTCTCGAGCAGGGTCACCGAGACGCCGCGCTCGGCGAGCGTCAGCGCGGCGGACAGTCCACCGAAGCCGGCGCCGACGACGACGACGTCAGCGCGCTCGTCTGCGTGATCGTCGGCGTGCTCGTCGGCGTGATCGTGGGCAGAGGTTCCGTCTGGTGACACGCCACTTCGATGCCTGCGGCGGCTGAAGCGGTGCGGCTCAGTTTTGGCGGTGCTTCACCGTCAGCGTCCACCAAAGCCGACGACCAACTTGTAGTCGTCGCACGAGCCGCCGGAGAAGCGGATCACGCGCACGCGGAAGAAGCGGTTGTCGTCCCTGCCGCAGGTACCGTTGAAGTCGAAGTTGAAACCTTCATCGGCGTTGCCGGGATTGTCAGAGAAGCACGCTGTTCCAGACGGAGTCGTGTCCAAATGGCCGTTGCAACTGCCGAGTCTGCCGCCGCAGTTGTCAGCCTGAATCTCGAGGTCGTAGTCGCTGCCGGCGGGGACATCGGACAGCCTGAACGTCACGCGGTACCTCTCCGTCGAGACGAAGGGGATGCCGCAATCAGCCGCATCGTCCTCGTCGACTTCGACGCGGAACCAATCTTCGTCATTGCCGCCGATCGACGGCATTGGGTAGATCGTCGCGGTCGCGGTGGTCGTGCCGCCCTCGAGCGCTTTCGCGATGTTGTCGGGGACACTGCAAGCATCGTTGGTGTTGATCGCACTGCCACCGTTGCGCTCGAAGTCGTCGGCGCGGAGGCCGTCGTCCG
>JANNAY010000577.1:0-1537 GCA_031384945.1 Deltaproteobacteria bacterium | reverse complement strand
CGTTCGCGCAACGACGCTGCAGCGGGCCAGAACAGCAAGGGCCACAACAGGCGCGTCGCCAGCGGTGCCTGCACGATGCGAGGTGACGCGTGTGCACGACGTTCGAGCGCAACGGTGAGGGTGTGTTCGAGGTCTTCGATTGAGTGCGATCGCGATCGTCTCAGCGTCCCGACGAACGCGGCGTCGACGTGGTGTGGCGACAACACTCGCAACAGGCTCGAGCAGCCGTCGTGGTCAGGGTCCAAACGCAAGTGAGCAGAGAGCCGCGCGACGACGTCGTCACGGGTGGTCCATCGGATGTCGAGAGTCACGTGTCAGGCCGGAGTTGAGAGGCGGGCCAAGCCTCACGTGCCGCAGCACGCGCTGGAGGAGATCCAAGCCTGTAGGCCCAGCAACGAGAAGTCCAGCCCCGGCCGCAGGTGGGTGTCTCCTCAACGGAGACACCCACACGTCGCGGTCACTCACTGCGGCGGCGGCGCGACGATCTGGAAGATGTTGGAGCGCTCGATCTTGCCGTCGGGGCGCTCGACGAAGATGGCGAAGCGGCGGTCAGCGATCCAGTGGCCGGAGTCGGTGGCGTAGACCGTCAATGTGTGAGGCGTCGCGGGCAACGGAGCGAGCGTGCCATCGGCGGCGTTCTTCACCGCGCCGTTCTCGAGGACGGCGAGCTGCCACGTCTCGCCGCCGGTGGCGAAGCTGGTGCCGATGGCCGCCGGGATCTTGCTGTCGCCGACCCAAGTGTCCCACTGCTGGCCGTCGCTGGGTTTGCCGGCGGCGTCGACGGTGAGGAGGCCGATGGCTTTGACGGCGCCGCCGACGTTGACGTCAATGGCGGCGTCGGGGGCGGCGTCGTCGACGATGGCGCCGTCCTGGCCACCGGCGTGGCTGGCGCGAAACGAATCTGCCGCGAGCTTCACCGAGGGCGGCGTCGTCGCGGCGTTCGTCGTTGTCGGCGCCTGCTTCGAGCACGCGCACGCGACCAGAGCAGCAGCAACAGCGAGGCAGCGGTGTTTCATGCCGCTGGTTATCGCGGGTCGTCCGCCGACGTCACGCCGGCCGCTGCACGAGAGGAAGTGCCTCGATGCCGCACGGCCGACCGGCCGGCACTCGGACAAACGCGGCGGCGTCGTCGCAGCCTGATGCAGGGCGTTGGCAGCACGCGGCCCGCAACTTGGTTGTGAATCGCCTCAGGCCGAGATCACGCCGAGATGAGGGCGCGGTCGACGATGTCGGTGTCGCGCTCGAACGGACCGTTGGTGTTCGTCATCGTGATCGCGAGCGAGGCAAAGCGGACGGCGTCGGTGACGGCGAGGTCGGCGTCGTCGACGACGGGGGGCGGCGCGCCGTGCTGCGGGTGCTCGGACTGCGAGACCTCGTCGAAGAAGCGCGAGAAGCGGCCGGTCTTGGCTGCGTGCTTCTCTTCCAACGGCGGCGGCAACGACGGCCGCTTCTTCTTCGCCGCGGGCGATCCGCGCGCGGGAATTTCTGGACGCCTCGAGCAGATGTCCCTCGTCGATGTCGTGCAGCTGCTGGCCAA
>JANNAY010000501.1:0-4627 GCA_031384945.1 Deltaproteobacteria bacterium | reverse complement strand
GAAGGAGAAGGCGAAGGCGAAGGCGAAGGAGAAGGAGAAGGAGAAGGAGAAGCCACCTTCACTGGGTTTGTGATCGATCTGGTGCTCAACCAAACGAATGACGTGGGTGCGCCGGTGCCGTTCGTCGAATTCCTATCGTTGGTTGACCAAGACCTGGACAATCCAAACGCCTACAGCCCCCTGTTTCCCTGATCGCCTTGACGTCGGTTCGTTTCTGCACATCTCTCACCGAAGCGGGCTCGGCGTTCAGTAGACACACGACCGCGTGGGCTTTTCTCCCCTTGTGAGATGCGCGCTATCGTCGCTGCCTCACAGGGGGATCCCATGACGGGTGGTGACAGCAGACTGCGCATCGACAGCGGCGGTGCCGGACAGATCAACGGCGCGCGCGCGATCGACGCGCACAGCACGAAGGCCGGCGACTTCACCGAGCCGCGCATCGTCGACAAAGAGGCGGTGTTTCTCACCAAAGAAGGCGCCGCCGCCTACGACGCGCTCAAGAGCGACGGCTCGGCCATCACCGTCGAGCAAGACCCGACCGGCATCATGAAGTGGCTCAAGGCCGACCTTCTCAGAGACAAACAAGAGTTCTCGGGGAAGACGAAATGACCGGCGCACAGAAATCCACGCAGAACGCCAAAGTCAATGTCGCCAACGACGGCGTCGTGCTCAGCGGCACCTTCGACCGCGCGTCGTCGACGTTCGCCGCCGACGTCGAGGCCTTCGGTGCGCAGTTGGCGAAGCTGCAGAAGCAACGCGGCTTCACGCACTTTCTGCGGGCCATCAAAGAAGAAGGCAGCGTCGTCGTCATCAAGATCGTCCCCGCCAAACCCGACGCCTCCGCCGAAGACCTCGCTGCCCTCGGCGACGGCGCCGAAATCGTCGAGGCCAGCGCAGGCGCCTTCGAAGCCGGATCCAAAGCCGGCCGCGCTGTCGTCGAACGCGCTGCTGCAGCAGCACCGGCGCCGCCGGCGGATGAGAAGCTGGCGGCTGAGCTGAAGAAGGCGTTGTTCATCCCGCGACGCTGAGGGCGTCGACGTAGCCCGCGTCGTTGGCGCGGCCTACGTTGTCGGCGTGATTCCCAGCGCAAGCGACCTCGTGGCCCTCTCCCGCAAGCGGCAGGGAACGCTGGCCGAGGTGCCGTTTCCGGCGCTTCTGCGCAGCCTCGTCGACGGACGCCGCACCGTCGTGTTGCAGGTCTCGCGCGGTCCGGTCGAGAAGCACATCTCGTTCGAAGACGGTTTGCTCGTCGACTGCGAGAGCAACCTCTTGCACGAGAACCTCGGCCGCGTGCTCGTCAGCCAGGGCAAGCTCGCCGAAGACCTCTACCAAAAGGCGCTGGCGACGGCGGCGGCGCAAGACAAGCCCCTTGCCGACGTCTTGATCACCTCGCGATGCGTCGCCTCGTACGACCTCTTCAAGGTGATGCAGCAGAGCCTCGCGCAGAAGCTCCTCGACGTCTTCGCGTGGGAGGCGGGGTCGTTCCTCGTGCTCGGTGACGCGCCCGAGGCGTCGTCGCCGCTCAAGGTCAACGTCGCCCAGCTTGTCGTCACCGGCGTCTTGCGCTGCGCTCCCCAGCAGCACGTCGACGCCGCCATCGGCGCCCTCGTCGGGCGCGTGCTCGGCGTGCACCCGAACCCGCCGACGCCGCTGTCGTCGCTGCGGTTGTCGACGCGGCACCAAAAGGCGCTCGCCGTCTTGCGCCAGAAGAGGCGCCTCGACGAGCTGATGAACGAGGCCGGCCTCCCCCGCCGAGATCACGCGGCTCGTCTATGCCCTCGCCGTCCTCGGCGTCGTCGCCCCCGCCGACACGTTGCCAGCGGCTGAGCCACCGAAGACGGGTCCGTTGCCGGCGGCCGATCCGGTGTCGGGGCCCATCGCCGTGCCCGACGAAGGTCCGCGCGAGCTGTTGATGGAATTGTACATGCGCCGCCGCAAAGGTGACGCCTTCGATCTCCTGCAACTCTCGACGACAGCGACGCCGGCCGACGTCGCTTCATCGTACATCAAATTCTCCGAAATCTGCGCACCCTGGCGTTACACCGACGCGGCGGTGATCGAGAAGGCCGAAGAGCTGTTCTTGCTCGTCGCCCGCGCCTACGCCGAGCTCGCCGACGGCGACGCCCGCGCCCGCGTCGTCGAGCGCCGCAACCGCGCGGCCACCACCTTGAAGCCGCGGCCCGACGCCTACGCGATCAAGACCGGCCTCCTCGACGCCGGCGGACAGTTCGGCGCCGGACAAGCCCACAAAGAAGCCGGCCGCTACGACCAGGCTTTGCCGCTGCTCGAGTTCGCTGCCGACCTCGATGCGCAGAACGCCATCTACAAGGCCGAGGCCGCCCACTGCCGCTTCCTCGCTGCGCCGCAGTCGCAGTCGACGACGGCGCTGCGGATGTTGGCTGAGGCCATGCGCCTCGACCCGCAGTGCGGGCTCGCTTGCTACTACGCGGGCATGATCCACGTCGCCAACGGCGACCTCGTTCGCGCGCGCACCGCTCTCGGTGAAGCCGTCCGCCTCACACCGCGCGACGACCGCGCGAAGCAGGCGTTGGCGGCGTTGCCGAAGTAAGTCGACGTCAGCGTGCGCGCTCTTCGTGGTCGATGCAGCCTACGTCGGCGGCTACGTCGTCTGAGCCGACCAAGTGTAGCGTGAACCCATGCGCCACCTCCTCCGCCACCTGCTGCGCATCACCCTCTGGACCGCCCTCCTCATCGCAGCCCTGCCGTACCCACCCCTCGCCGCCGTCGTCGCAGCCTTCGTCTTCTTCGCCGTCTTCTCCGTCTTCCACGACGCCGCCCACGGCGCCCTCGGCCTCCCACCATTGGCGAATGACGTCCTGCTCTTCGCCACGAGCATCCCGCTCTTCATGTCCGCCCACGGACAACGCCAACTGCACCTGCGCCACCACGCCCGCCCCCTCGCCGACGACGACCTCGAGGGAGCAGGCGCCCTCGTCTCCTTGCCCTGGGCGGCGATCACGGCGCCGTTTTCGTCGGTTCACATGCGCGTCGCGTCGTTCGGAGCGGTCAACGAACGCGTGCGCCCGTGGGTCGCCGCCGAAAACGTCGCCAACGTCGTCGTCGCCGCCCTCGTCCTCGCCGTCGGCAACGAAGGACTGCAGCTCGCAGTGCTCACGTGGCTGGTGCTGCAACTGACGATGAACGCCTGGGCCAGCCACGTGCCGCACCGCGCGCCGCAGTGGTTGCTCAAGGCCGCGAGCGTGTTCGCGTTCACGGGCTCGCCCGTCGTGCTCAGCCTCGTCTACCACCTGGAGCACCACGCCCACCCCAAGGTGCCTTGCGCCGACCTGCGCGCCGATCTCGCTGTGGAGAGCCCGCTGCTCGAGGCGGCCGTGCAGCAGCCGATCCCGCTGCCGTGGGCGCAGTTGTCGGCGGAGCGGCCGCGCCCGCGCAGCCCGATGCGCCTGTCGATGTAGCCCGGGACACGAATCGATTGCGCACAACTGATTGAGTTGTCAGACCCTCCACAGGAGTCATCCATGTCCATCGCCGCCGGCCAACGCGTCCCGTCGTTCACGCTCAAAGACCAAGACAACGCCGACTTCGTCCTCGACGACGCGCTCGGCAAGGGTCCGATCGTGTTCTTTTTCTATCCGAAGGATGAGACCGCCGGCTGCACCGCCGAGGCCTGCAGCTTTAGAGACGCCAACCCCGAGCTCGCCAAGGCCGGCGCCACCGTCGTCGGCATCTCGCGCGACAGCGTCGAGAGCCACAAGGCCTGGGCCACGAAGCACAACTTCCCCTTCAAGTTGCTCGCTGACGTCGACGGCAAGGTCAGAGAAGCCTTTGGCGTGCCGAAAGCGGCGTTCGGCCTCTTCGACGGCCGCGTCACCTACGTCGTCGACAAGGGCGGGGTCGTGCGCCACTCGTTCGAGTCTTTGCTGCGGGCGACCAAGCACGTCAGCGAGGCCGTCGACGTCGTCAAAACGCTCGCGGCGCAGGCCTGAGGTGACGCCGCAGCTGCTGCTCGAGAACCAGTTCTGCTTCGCGCTCTACACGGCGTCGCGGGCGGTGGTGCGGGCGTATGCGCCGCTGCTGGCGCCGCTCGGGCTCACCTACCCGCAGTACCTCGCGATGTTGGTGCTGTGGGAAGACGACGGCCAGAGCGTCCGCGCCCTCGGCGATCGCTTGTCGCTCGACAGCGGCACGATGACGCCGTTGCTGCGACGGCTCGAGGCGCAGGGCCTCGTCAAGAAGACCCGCGACAAAGACGACGATCGCGTCGTGCGCGTCTCGTTGACGGCGAAGGGGCGTGGCCTCGAGAAGAAGGCGGCGACGGTCCCCGCCGCTCTCGCCTGCGCCGTCGCCGGCAGCAACGTCGATGCTGCTGCCGTGGTGCGGCTGGGCCAGCTGCGCGCCGATCTGCAAGCGCTGACCGCCGCCGCCGACGACGTTTGAGCCCGTGCAGGCCTGTGGCACCATGAGTCGTGCGCTTCCTCTCGTCTTTCCTGTTGTTGTTGCCGCTGACCCTCGGCGGTTGCTCGCTCTTTCTCGCCAGCAGTCCTCCCGCGGAGGGCGAGGGCGACGTCGGCGAGGGCGAGGGCGACGTCGGCGAGGGCGAGGGCGACGTCGGCGAGGGCGAGGGCGACGTCGGCGAGGGCGAGGG
>JANNAY010000492.1:0-5643 GCA_031384945.1 Deltaproteobacteria bacterium | reverse complement strand
CTGACCCGGCTGACCCGGCTTGCCCTTCTTGCGAGAGTTCTCTCTGGCGGTCTCTTTCTCTTTGAGCTCGAAGACGAAGTTCAAGACCTCGGCGACGGCCTCGTAGAGGTCTTCAGGGATCTCTTCGTCGAGGTCGAGCTTGTTGAGCGCCTGCGCGAGCGGGACGTTGCGCAGGATGGGCACGCCCGCCTGCCGCGCGATCTCTTTGATGGTCTCGGCGTTCTTGCGCATGCCCTTGGCGACGACGCGGGGGGCGCCACCCTTGGCGCGGTCGTACTTGATGGCGACGGCAACGTGCGCGGGGTTCACGACAACAGCATCGGCGTTGGCGACATTTTGTTGACTCCCATGAAGGATGAGCTCTTCAGCGAGGGCTTTGCGCTCTGACTTTGCGTGCGGATCGCCTTCTGACTGCTTATATTCTTGTTTGACATCATACTTCGACATCATCATGTCTTTATTGAAGACATGTCGCTGCCAAAAGAAGTCGGCTACGGCGAAGATGACGAAGAGCAAGCCGATGCGCTTGGCGATGTTCAGAATGATCTGCCCGCCGATGTAGACGCCCGTCCACAGGTCGACGCGGCTGGCCAGCACCACCTCGCGCATCGACATCTCGAGCGCGTCGTAGGCTATGTAAGAGACCGCCGCGAACTTGAGCAGCTGTTTGAGTGATTCGACGAGCTTCTTCTTCGAGAAGAGATTTTTGGCCCCATCGACCGGGTTGATTTTTTTAATGTCGGGCTTCAGCGGCTCGGGGCTGAAGATGAAGCCCACTTGCATGTAGTTCGACACCAGCGCGGCGATGAACGCGCCCCCCATCGCCGGCAGCGAGCACTGCAAGATGACCCAGCCGGATTCCCAGAGCACGTCGAGCACCGTCGGCAGATCGTCGCCACGGCGCACCGCGGCCTCGAGGGCGCCCTTCAAGAAGTCTTGCAGCGTCGACGCCGTCGACGAGAACGTCAGCGCGGTCACCGAAAAGACGATGACGAACGACAGCGCCTGAATGGCGTCTTGCGACTTCGCCACCTGCCCTTTGTCGCGGGCCTGCTTGAGCTTTTGCGGCGACGCCTCTTCGGTCTTTTCGCCGGTACCGCCATCGGACATGCGTTCAGTCTTAGCACGGTCGGTGTCGTCGTCGTCAGCCTGACGTGCCCCCGTCTGGGAAATGACGTTAGGCTCCGACGATGCACGGGACCGGACAGCCCCTCGGCCGTTACTCCACCGAGCTGCCCGACGGCGTCCTCGACGACGCCGCGGCGGTCGCGAGGGTGCTCGCGGCCGCGCAAAAAATACTCGTGTGCGGCAACACCGGCGCCGACGGCGACGTCGCCGGCTCGACGCTGGCGTTGGCCACGGCGCTGCGCAAGCTCGGCAAAGACGTCGTCGTCTACAACGACGAGCCGTACCCGCAGGCGTACGCATGGTTGCCCGGCGGCGACAGCGTCAAAGACGTCGTCAGCGGCGATGACGCCTTCGACGCCAGCGTCGTCGTCGACGCCGCCCGCTTCGAAAAAGTCGGCAAGAGCTTTCCTGACAAAGCGCGCCGCGGCGTGCTGGTGTGGATGGACCACCACAAGAACGACACGCCGCCCGGCGACGTCAACTTCATCGACCTCACGGCCGCCGCCGTCGGCGAACAAGTCGCCATGGTGCTCGACGCCCTGCGCGTGCCGTTTGACGGCGACGTCGCCCGCTGCATCTACGCCTCGCTCGTCGCCGACACCGGCGGCTTTCGCTACGGCAACACGTCGGCGCGGGTGTTTCGCCTGGCCGCGCGGCTCATCGAGGCCGGCGTCGACCCGTGGGAGATGACCGAGCGCGTCTACGAATCACAAGACGAAGCGCGGGTGCGCCTGCTCGGCCGCGCCCTCGACGGGCTGTGGCGCAGCGACTGCGGCCGCATCGGCGTCGTCGTCGTCAAAGCCAGCGACTTGAACGAGCTCGGCGCCGCCGAAGAGCACGTGCAGGGGCTGGTCAACACCGTGCGCGGCATCAAGGGCGTCGAGGTCGCCGTGCTGTTGCGCGAGCTCGGTCCCGAAAAGGTCCGCGTGATCTTTCGTTCGCGCGGCAACGTCGCCATCACGCCCATCGTCGGCGCCCTCGGCGGCAAAGGATCCAAAAACGCCGGCAGCGTCGTCGTCGCCAACGACGTCGACGAGGTCAAAGCCGCCGTCATCGCCGCCACCCGCAGCCACCTCGCGTCGCTTGACGTCAGCACCATGCCCGGCGGCAACGCAGAGTGAGTTCGGCGTGATATCGGCGCTCGCGTGACTCACGAAGGCATCCTCGTCGTCGACAAGCCCGTCGGCCCCACGTCGTTCGACGTCGTTCACAAGCTGCGCAAGTCGATGAACACCCGCGAGATCGGGCACTGCGGCACGCTCGATCCGTTGGCGTCGGGCGTCGTCGTGGTCTGCGTCGGCCGTTATACAAAATTGGTGCGCTTTCTCACCTCTGACGACAAACGTTACACAGCCCGGGTCACCTTCGGCTTCTCGACGCCGTCGTTCGATCTCGAGACCGAAGCAGACGCCCACGGCGACGTCGCTGTCGTCGACGCCGACAAGATCCGCGCGGTGTTGGCGCCGATGAAGGGCCAGCTGCTGCAGGTGCCGCCCATGCATTCTGCGGTGCAGAAAGACGGCGAACGACTGTACACCAAAGCACGCAGAGGCGAAGTCGTCGAGGTCGACGCCCGCGCCGTCGTCGTCCACGGCATCACGCTGGTGTCGTGGGATCCGCCGCACGCGACGTTGAGCGTCGACGTCGGCAAGGGCTTCTACGTCCGCTCGCTGGCCCGCGATCTGGGCGTGCTGCTCGGATGTCCGGCGCATCTGTCGGCGCTGCGGCGCACCAGCAGCGGCGCGTACGCAGAAAACGACGCCATCAGCCTCGACGACGCCAGAGACGTCGAACGCGGCCCCGACGGCCTCTTGCGCGGCCGCGCTGGCATCCGCGGCATGACCGTCGTCGACATCGACGCCGTCACCGCCGACCACATCCGCCACGGGCGTCGCACGAAGACGACGCTCGTCGGCACCGACTTGTTGGCGTGCGTCGGCGACGAGATCGTCGCCGTGGTCAACGCCATCGACGGCACGCTGCACATCGTTCGCGGGTTCTGACGTCGTGGTGCGTGTGGTGCGTGTGGTGCGTGTGGTGCGTGTGGTGCGTGTGGTGCGCTCGTGGTGACCCTGGCCCTGCACAAACCCTGGGGCGTGCTCTCGCGCTTCACCCCCGACGGCTCGCCGCACCGCACGCTCGCCGAGTTTGGCCTGCCGAAAGACGTGTGGCCCATCGGCCGCCTCGACGCCGACAGCGAAGGCCTGTTGCTTCTTTCGTCTGACAAGTCGCTGGTCGACCGTCTGTTGTCACCCCGCAACAAGGCAGAGAAAACCTATTGGGTGCAGGTCGAGCGCGTTCCCGATGACCCGGCGCTGCGGCAGCTCGAGCGCGGCGTGCTGCTCGACGGCGAGACGACCCTGCCCGCACGCGCGTCATTGCTGTCTGAAGAGAACGTCGCGCGCATCGGACCCCGTGATCCGCCGATTCGCTTTCGCAAAAACATCGCCGACTGTTGGATCTCATTGTCGATCGTAGAGGGCAAAAACCGACAGGTGCGACGGATGACAGCGGCGGTGGGGCATCCGTGTCTGCGCCTGCTGCGCTGGTCGATCGGCACCATCACGCTGCAGAGCCTCGCTGTCGGCCAGCACCGCATCGTCGACGACAAGGAGCTTGCGTTCGCCCGCCGCTGAGCCAGAACGATTTGATGCGCCGCGCCCAACAGAACCTGCAGCCCCCGACGACGAAACGCGGTGATCCTGCGGTCGCTGACGTGCTGTGGCGCGCCCTCGAAGACGCGACCATCGAGTTCAACGACGACGTGCCGCACGGCTTTCACTCGTGGCCCGCCGGCACGCCGCCCGCCATCGCGCGCACCTTGCTCGATGACTTCGTGCGCGGCCCCGGCGACGTCGTCGTCGACCCCTTCTGCGGCGGCGGCACCGTCGGGCTCGAGGCGCTGCTGCACAAGCTGCCCTTCGTCGGTGTCGACCTGAATCCGCTGTCGCAGCGCGTGGGGTTTCAACGCTGCCGTCCGCGCTCTGACGGCGACGCGGCCGGCGTCGGCGCCATCGTCGACGCCATCACCGAGCGATCGAAAGATCGCGTGCGGGCCAAGCAGCGGGTGCGCGCCGAGGTGCCCCCCGACATCGCGGCGGCGTATCTGCCGCACACGCTCGCCGAGCTGGCGGGGTTGGTCGACGAGATCATCGACTGTGACGACGAGAACGCCCGCAAGCTGATGGCCGTCTGCTTCAGCGCGATCCTCACCAAGGTCTCGCAGCGGCGCGGCGACACCGGACGCACCGACGGCGAGCCCAAGCGGGTCGCGCGGTTCTTTCCGTCAGAGACGTTTCAGCAGAAAGCCCACGAGCTGCTCGATCGGCAGCGGGCGCTGTTTCGCAAGGTGGGCCTCGATGTGCCGCGTCCGCGCTTCGTCGAAGGCGACGCCCGCGACCTCGCCACCGTCGTCGACGTCAAAGCTGATCTCGTCATCACCTCGCCGCCCTACGGCGGCACCTACGACTATTCGAAGCACCACGCGCACCGCATCGCCTGGCTCGGGCTCGACGACAGCAAGCTGCAGCAGCTCGAGATCGGCGCGCGACGTCGTCAGAACCGCCGCGGCGAATTCGACGACGAAGTGCGCGCGATGCTCGTCTCGATCACCGGTGTGTTGTCTGAGAACGGTCGTGTGGTGCTGTTGATGGGCGACGGCGTCGTCGACGGCAAACGCAGAGACGCCGCCCAACACGTCGAAGAAGCCTCAGCCGCCGCCGACCTTGTCGTCATCGCCAGCGCCGCGGCACCGCGCTCTGACTGGCACGGCGGTCCTGATCGCCGCGAGCACTTGATCGCCCTTCGTCGACGGTGACCCACCGCACACGCGCCGGATCCGCGCTAGCGTGCAGCGCTGTCGGCGTGTGCCCCGTAGTCACGCCACGACGCTGCTTTCGCCCAGGGTGAGTCAATGGAAGGTTCTGCCGCGCAACACGTGAACGACGAAGCAGAGGCGATGGTTCGCGTCGCCAAAGAGGGGGGCCAAAAACTGCTGAACCGGCTGTCGGCGGCCAAGCACCACGTCGTCATCCTCGGCGGCGGCTTCGCGGGCGTCTACACCGCGAAGTACCTCACCGACATGTTGGGCTCGCGCACCGACGTGCACGTCGAGCTCTTGAGCGAAGAGAACTACTTCGTCTTTCAGCCGCTCTTGCCCGAGGTCGCCGCCGGCGGCGTCAACGCCACCCACGTCGTCAATCCGATTCGCGACATCGTGCCCAAGGCGCAGTTTCGCTGGTCGAAGATCCAGAGCGTCGACGTCAAGAACCGCATCGTCTACGCCGCGCAGGGCGAGGGCAAAGAGCTCGTCGCCGTGCACTACGACCACCTCGTCTACGCGCTGGGCAAGGTCTCTGACTTCTCGTCGATGCCCGGCGTCGCCGAGCACGGTCTGGCGATGAAAGACCTCTCTGACGCGTTTCGCTTGCGCAACCATGTCTTTCGCTGCCTCGAGCTCGCCGACGTCGAAGACGACGTCGACGAGAAGAAGGCGCTGCTCACCTTCGTCGTCGC
>JANNAY010000478.1:0-3235 GCA_031384945.1 Deltaproteobacteria bacterium | reverse complement strand
ACGGCCAGCGTCGCAAACCACACGACCATCACCGGGCCAAAGAGCTGGCCGATCAGCCGGGTCCCTTTGCTCTGCAGGAGAAAGAGCCCGATCAGGATCGTGATCGTCAGCGGCAGCACCCACTTGGTGAAAGCGGGGTTGGCGATCGCGAGTCCTTCGACGGCCGACAAGACCGAGATGGCAGGCGTGATGGCGCCGTCGCCGTAGAGCAAGGCAGCACCGATGACGACGAGCAACGACGTCACCGTCAGCGGCAACAAGGGACCGCCGCGCAGTCGCTGCGGCAGCAGCGCGAGGAGGGCAAAGATGCCGCCCTGTCCTTTGTTGTCTGCTCGCAGAATGAAGGCGACGTACTTGAGCGTCACGACCATGGTCAGCGACCAGAAGATCAAGCTGACGATCTCGAAGACGCTTCGCTCGTCGACGCCGCCGTCGGCGGCCGCGTGCGCGAGACACTCTTTGAACGTGTAGAGGGGGCTGGTGCCGATGTCGCCGTAGACGACCCCAAGAGCCAGCAGTGCCATGGCCACCAGCTTCTTTCCACGAAGCTCCACCGGCTCGTGAGACTCGAAGGTTGGCGTCGTCGCTGGCTGCGTTGTCGTCATCGATCCGGGGTTAGCAGCGCGTTGCGTTCGCGAACACCACGCAGAGGGCTACTGCGGATTTGAAAAACGGTCGACGACGCCGTCTTTCAAGACGACGGAGACGGGGCCGTAGACGGCGACCTCGACGACGGCGCCGTCTTGTTCGTCTCGCGCCAGCCGATCAGGGAAGCCCAACGCGGCGGTGAGCGCCTCGTAGGTCATGCCGAGCGCGGGCTTCTTTTGCTCGATGCCCTGCTGCTGACCCTCGGGCAGCGCGATGAGCCATGGGTTCGGGTCGACGTCGGTGAGGGATGCCGTGAACCACGCGTTGAAGGTGTCTTCGTCGGAGATGCCGCCGGGGATGAGCAGAATGTGCCGCTCGTCGCGCTCGATCGTCGTCGACGAGCCGCGCTCGCGGGCCACGCGCAGCCAGATCCACGTGGTGTAGCGCGGCGTGTAGAGCGGGCGGCGAAAGACCGCGTCGCCGTCGGGCCACTCGATCTTTTCGACGCGCACGCGGGTGCCCGCCGGGATGATCTCATCGGCCGGCGGCGGCGGGATGGACTCGCCTTCGACGTTCTGCAGGTACGTGAGCTCTTGAAAACGCCGCGGGTGCAAAAGACGGTAGCGGTCGTCGTCGTAGAAGCGACCGGCGTACATCGATTGCTTGAGGTAGAGCAGCTCGCCGGTGTGCTGCTCGTCGATGGCGGCGCGGGCCTGCTCAGGGACGACTGTGTAACTCGCGCACGAAGCCGCGAGACCACTCCACAGAAGAAGAAGTGGGAGCAGCCGCTTCATTGTTACTTCTTGACGATCGGCGAGCTCGGGCCGGTGGAGTCGTGCGCCTTCATGTCGAGGCCGATGAGGGCGTCTTCTTTGCCGCCCTTCTCGAGCTCTTTGAAGAAGATGGGGCTGTCTTCGCGGCTGTCGCGGTAGGTGCCCTTCTCTTTGCGTCCGTGGCCGTGCTTGATGCGCTCTTGCAGCTTGATGATGCCGTCGAGCAGCGCTTCGGGGCGGGGCGGGCAGCCGGGCACGTACATGTCGACGGGGACGATGCGGTCGACGCCCTGGATGACGGCGTAGTTGTTGAAGACGCCGCCGCAGGCTGCGCAGTCGCCCATGGCGATGACCCACTTGGGCTCGGGCATCTGGTCGTAGACCTCGCGCAAGACGGGGACCATCTTTTGCGAGACGCGGCCGCTGACGATCATCAGGTCGGCCTGGCGGGGCGAGGCGCGAAAGAGCTCGCTGCCGAAGCGCGAGATGTCGAACTTGCTGCCGCCGGCGGCCATCATCTCGATGGCGCAGCAGGCGAGGCCGAACGACGCCGGCCAGATCGAATTCTCGCGGCCCCAGTCGACGAGCTTGGTGAGCATCCACTCGGGGTTGCCGACTTTGTCGGCGCCCGCGCCGGCGCCGATGGTGGGGAGGAAACGTCCCATGGCTGCTCCTGAGGTCTCGCGGCTCTTTTCGGCCTGACGACGTCAGGCGGTAACAGAGCTTCGCGGGTCACACAAGCTGGCGCAGATCCTCAGAGCAGCGCGCCGACGCCGCGGCGAACGACCCCATGCCGAGCAGCAGCCCGAGCCAGAGCACGAGGCCGCAGACGACGCCGACGACGCCGCCGACGACGGGGCTGGCGACGACGCCGACGAGGACGGCGACGCCGACGGGGATCCACGCGAACGACAGCACCATCGACCAAGCGCCGGCGACGCAGAAGTGGGCGACGACGGCGCCGAAGGTGCCTTTGAAGCTGGGTCCGAGGTCCATGACGGCGCGGCCTTGCCAGACGAGGCCGATGGGGATGCTGACGGCGCCGACGGCGAGCACCGCGAAGCCAATCAAGTTGCCGATGATCTCTTCGTCGATGTGCAGGAGCTCGTGGGCCATCGCGGCGACCGCGCCGAGCGCGAAAAAGGGCGTGAACGCGACGACGCAGCCGATGAAGGCGCCGGCGATGACGCGCACCTTCGAGCTTCTGCCGAGCAGCGGCACCACGATCAGCGGTTGGATGAAGGCGCCCAGCGCAAAAGCGCAGAAGCCGAACGCGCCGGCGAGGGCGGCGGCGTCCGTCCAATCGGGGCTCTGTTCATCGGCGAGGGCGTAGATGCCGAGCGGCGCCAGCAACGACACCGCAAGGATCGCCAGCAGCGCCGGCGCCCGCCGGGGGATCGCCTTCAACGACGCCGCCATCGCATCGAGGATCAGCGTGATGCGCCAGCCAGCGTCGACGACGTGGGCCGGCTTTCCTTGCTGCTGGCGGCAGTCGGGGCAGTGCTTGTGGGCGACGGAGCGCGCGCAGGCGCTGCAGAGGGCGGCGCTGCAGCCGGCGCAGCCGCGCTCTCCCCGCAGCAGCGGGTGGCGGGCGCAGGCGTGCACGGTGCTGACCACCGGGCCGCCCGCCGACGACGAGAGGGGCGACGAAGAAGGAACCGACAACGACGACAACGGCGACGACGACATGGCCGACAGCCTAGCCGCTGGCCCCGTGGTTGTGTGTGACCCCGGCCGGGAATGCGCAGGCACGGCCTGCACCCGTGCGGGGTGAGCGGGCGCGGAGGGAGCAGGCACGGAGGCCTGCACCACCCGAGGCCTGCACCACCCGAGGCCTGCACCACCCGAGGCCTGCACCACCCGAGGCCTGCACC
>JANNAY010000441.1:0-7009 GCA_031384945.1 Deltaproteobacteria bacterium | reverse complement strand
TCAAAGAAGGCGGCGTCGTCGGCACCGCTGGCGACCTGCTGACGCCGGCGCGCTTGAACCTCTTGCTCTCGGCGGGACACGTCAGCGTCGACGTGCACCGTGTGCCCACCGTTGGAATTCTCGCGTCGGGTGACGAGCTGCGAGAGATCGGCGAAGGCGCTGGTGACGACGTCATCGTCAACTCGAACCAGTGGGCGATCGCGATGGCCGCGCAGCGGGCGGGGGCGAACGTGCGGCTGCTGGGCATCGCCAGAGACACCCTCGACGACCACGTCAAGAAGATGGACGTCGACGATGTCGATGTGCTCATCACCATCGGCGGCGTCTCGATGGGCTCGCACGACTTTGTGCGCCCCGCCCTCGAGCAGCTCGGCGCCACGCTGCATTTGTGGAAGGTGGCGATGCGCCCCGGCAAGCCGCTGGCGTTCGGTACCTTGTCTCGAGACGCGGGGCCTCGTCGACGACGGCCGGTGCTGGTGCTGGGGCTGCCGGGCAACCCGGTGAGCTCGCTCGTGACCTTCATGCTCTTCGGTGTGCCGCTGCTGAAGAAGCTGCAGGGGCAAAAGACGACGACGCCGGCGCTGACACAGGCCGTGCTCGCCGACGATCAGCCGTTCAAGAAGAAGCCAGGGCTGGCGTTTTTCGCCCGCGCCGTCGTCGAAGGCGGCCAGGCAAAGACGCTCGAGCGACAAGGCAGCGGACAAGTCAGCGCCCTCGCCGCCGCCAACGCCCTCGTCGCCTTTGCCAAAGACGTCGCGGTCGTCGACGTCGGCAGCGTCGTCGACGTCATGCTGCTCTGAACCCCTCTCATCACCACTTCGCCCCACCACGCCGGGCACGACCCCCTCGACGCGGCGCGCGTTTTCGACGAAGCGGGCGCGCATGAAGACGAAGACAAAGCCCGCGGCGGCGAAGAAGAAGACGGCGTCGAAGACCACGATGGCCGATGGCGCCGACAAGTACGCGCTCTACCGCTTGAGCGTGCAAGACCCCGAGCACGAGGTCGCGATCTTTCGCCGCTTCTACAAAGACGCCTTTGGCCGCGAGCCCATGACGCTGCGCGAAGACTTCTGCGCCGCCTTCGCCGTCTGCTGCGAGTGGGTGCAGTCTGACGCGCGCCGCACCGCCGTCGGCGTCGATCTCGATCCCGAGCCCCTCGCCTACGGCAAGAAGCACTACCTGCCGAAGGTGTCGCCCGACGCGCAGAAGCGCGTGTCGGTCGAGCTGGCCAACGTGTTGACGACGACGACGAAGGCCGAGGTCATCGCCGCGCAGAACTACTCGTTCTTCATCTTCAAAGAGCGCGCGTTGGTGCTGCAGTACTTCAAGGCCGTGAAGAAGAGCCTCGCCGACGAAGGCATGTTTGTCTTCGACATGATGGGCGGCGGCGCCATGTACGCCGACGACGTCGTCGAGCCGCGCTCGGTCGCGCGCCCCACCGCTGTCGACAAAGCCAACAACCCGCCGTTCAAGTACGTCTGGCACCAGGTGAAGTTCGAGCCCATCACCGCCAACGCGCTCTTTCACATTCACTTTCGTTTTCCCGACGGCAGCGCCCTCGAAAAGGCGTTCACCTACGACTGGCGCTTGTGGACGATCCCCGAGCTCAAAGAGCTGCTCGGCGAGGCCGGCTTCTCCGACGTCCACGTCTATTGGGAGACCGAAGACAAAGACGGCAACCCGTCGGGCAACTACCGCAAAGCCCACGCTGGCAAGGCCGACCCGGCGTGGCTGTGCTACCTCGTCGCCATCAAGTGAGGGCGTGAGATGGCAGCTTCAAAAGGCGTCTGTGTCGTCGTCGGTGTGGGTCCGGGCATCGGACAAGCGGTGGCCAAGCGCTTCGGCCGCGCCGGCTACCAGCTCGGTCTGATCGCGCGACGCAAAGACGCCCTCGACGGCTTCGTCGAAGGCCTCAAGGTCGCCGGCGTCTCTGCCACCGCGGTGCCCGCCGATGCCGAGCACGCGCCGTCGCTCGTCGACGCCCTCACGAAGATCCACAACGACATCGGTCCCGTCGACGTGCTCGTCTACAACGCGGCCGTCATCAAGCGCGGCTCGCCCTTCGACGTCGGCGTCGAGCAGCTCGTCCGCGAGTTCCGCGTCAACGTCGGCGGCGCCCTCGTCTGCGCGCAGCAGGTCGTGCCCGCGATGAAGGCCAAAAAAGCCGGCACGATCTTGTTCACCGGCGGCGGCCTCGCCCTCGACCCGTGGCCGGCGATGTCGTCGTTGGCTGTGGGCAAGGCGGGCATTCGCAACCTCGCGCACTCGCTGCACAAAGACCTCAAGGCCTTTGGCATCCGCGTCGCCACCGTCACCATCGACGGCCTCGTCAAACCCGGCGCCGGGCCCCTCGACCCCGCCGCCATCGCCGACGTCTTCTTTCAGCTGCACGAGCAGCCCGTCGCCTCGGGCGACGTCGAGCGCGTCGTCAAAGCCGCCTCATGATCGGCGTCGGCGACCATCTGCCGCCCTTCGACGTCGTCGATGTCAGCAACAGGCGCCACCACAGCGGGGCCCTGCCCAGGCGGCTGTGGATCGGCCTGTTTCGCTACGCTTCTTGCCCGCTCTGTGCGGTCCGCCTGCATGAGATCCGCCGCGTGTGGGATGCGCAGTTCGCTGGGCGCAGCGTGACGTTTCTCGCGGTCTTTCCCTCTGCCGCCGACGATCTCGCGCGCTTCTTCGCCCCCGACGAGCCGCGGCCGTTCTCGCTGATCGCCGACGGCGAAGAGCGGCTCTACGGCCTGCTGCACCCTGGCCATGTCATGGGGCTCACGGCGGGCGTGCTGCGCCAGGTGCGCGCCGCGGCCGCCAAAGGACTCCTGCCTGGACTGCCACCATCGCCGGCAGCGGGGTTGCGCCGCCCCGGCGACATCGTCGTCGACGGCAGCGGGGTCGTCCGCCTCGCCCACGTCGGCAAAGACTTCGGCGACCACGCCGCCCTCGACGTCATCGCCGCGGCCCTCGACGACATCGCGCTGTGAACGTGGCCCGTCCGCGCGGGCTCCGTCGACGTCGACGATGGCATTCGCTAGGGTGACGGCGTGGCCGGTCCGACGTTCAGCGCGATTCCAACGACGCAAGTGCACAGCGACACGCTGTCGGCGTCGCACGATCTTGGGTTCACCGAGCGTCGCTGTCGGCTCGTGGTGCTGAGCGGTCCTGAGACCGGCAAGGTCGTCGACGTCACCAAGTCGCCGTTTCTCGTCGGCAAGGGCGAAGAGTGCGACCTCGTGCTCACCGAGCCCACGGTCAGCCGCAATCACTTTCAGATCGAGAGCGACAGCGGCGCCTTCGTCATCCGCGACCTCGGGTCGACCAACGGCTCGTGGATCGACCAGTTCCGCATCAAAGAGGCGTGGCTGCGGCCCGGCACGGTGCTCAAAGCCGGACAGGCGCAGCTGCGCTTCGAGCCCGTGTTCAAGCCCCTTGACATCGAGCCGGCATCGACCGAGCGCTTCGCGACCCTCGTGGGCCGCAGCGTGCGCATGCGCCAGATCTTCACGCTGCTCGAGCGGGTGGCGAAGACCGAAGCCACCGTCGTCATCTTTGGCGAGACCGGCACCGGCAAGAGCGCCGTCGCCCAGGCGATTCACGAGGGCAGCACGCGCAAGGGCGGGCCGTTCATCACGGTCGACTGCGGCGCCATCGCCGAAAACCTGATTGAGAGCGAGCTGTTCGGCCACGAAAAGGGCGCCTTCACGGGCGCCGATCGCTTGCGGCAGGGCGCGCTCGAGCGCGCCCAGGGCGGCACGCTCTTCATCGACGAGCTCGTCGACCTGCGCATCGATCTGCAGCCGCGCTTGCTGCGCGTGCTCGAAGAGCGCGAGGTGCGCCGCGTCGGCGGCAACACGCCCATCAAGCTCGACGTGCGCATCATCGCCGCCTCGCGCTTCGACCTGTGGCGCGAGGTGCAAGAGAAGCGCTTTCGCGAAGATCTCTACTTCCGTCTCGCCGTCTTCACGCTGCCGCTGCCGTCGTTGCGCGAGCGCAAAGAAGACATCCCGCTGCTGGCCACTGCGTTTGCGCGCCAGCACAAGCTGGTGCCCGGCGGCGGCGAACGCTTGCTCGCGCGCTTCTCGCCCAGCGTCGTCGAGAAGCTGATGAACCACCCGTTTCCCGGCAACGTGCGCGAGCTGCGCAACGTGATCGAGCGGGCCATCACGCTCGACAGCGATCCGACCGAGATGCTGACCAGCTCGCTCTTCGGCGGTCCGGTGCTGTCGAGCACGCTGCCGACGGCGCTGGGTCCGCCGATCGCGCCGCCGGCGTCTGAGCAGACGGCGCGCATGCCGTTGCCGCCGCGCACGCCGACGGCGCCGTTGCCGGTGTCGCTGCCGAATTCGGGGCCGTTGGGTGCTTCGGTGACGTCGTCGCCGTCGTCTCCTGACGATCGCGTCACGCTAGCCGCCGATTGCTCGCTGCCTTTCAAAGAGGCGAAAGAGCAGCTGCTCGAGCAGTTCGAGGCCGAGTACTTCCGCCGCCTGCTGCGCACCAACAACGGCAACGCCTCGGCCATCGCGCGCACCGCCGGCATCGATCGCAAACACCTCTACACGCTGTTCAAGAAGCACAACCTGGAGTTGAAGGGTCGCGAGTCTTGACCACGAGCAACGCGCCTGATCGTCGCGGCGGCCAGGCCCCGATTCCGACGTCGCTACCGGCGCGGCCGTCGTGAACCGCTTGCACGAAGAGACGTTTCGCTCGGGCACGCGCTCTCAGCTGCACCTGCTCGGCGGACGCCCGCTCTTCTTCCCCTTCGTCTCCGGCAGCTTCGCCTACGCCTGCGCCACCTGCGACGCGCCGTGCTGCAAGGGCCAGCCGCTCGGCATCGGCCGCTCGCGCGAGCTGGTGACGATTCAGCAGGCGCAGCCGCGGTCGGCGTTGTTTTCGGCGCCGGGGTTTCGCGGCGGTCCGCTGCTGTCGCTGTTGCCGCCGCCCGACAAGTGCTGGTTTCTCGATCGCAAGAGCCGCTGTCGCCTCGAGCACGTGCTGGGGCGCGAAGCCAAGCCCACAGGCTGTCGCTTGTTTCCCTTCTCGACGTTGCGTGGCGTCGGTGACGCCCTGGCCGTCGTGCCCGATCTGCTGTGCCCGATCACGCTGCAGACGCCGTCGACGTTGTCGCCGCTGTCGTCGCACGACGCGCTGACGTGGGAGCTGCGCGACACGCAAGTGCCGCCCAACGGTCACAGCGAGCTCGCGCCGCCGCCCGATCTCTCGTGGGACGAGGCGCTGCCCCTCGAGCGCCGCGTGCTCGAAGAAGCGGCGACGCTGCTGGCGCAACACGTCGAAGGCGGCGCCCCGTCAGGCTTCTACGGCCCCTTCGCCGACCTGCAGCACCAGCTGACCTGCGCGCTCTTCGGCGGCGACTCGAAGCCCGGCGCGATGGCCGCGCTCGAGCACGACGTGCGGCGCTTTCTCGCCGTCAACGAGGCCTCGTCGCCCGAGGGCGTGCGCGAGCTGGTCGGCCTCACCGCGTTGTTGCGCATCACACCGCTCGGCGAGTTCGTGCCGCCGCGGCGGGCGCTGCCGGCGCTGCTGGTGGCGCTCTCCGTCGTCGCTGGCACCTTTGAGAACATGCGCGGCAGCCGTCGTTCATTGCGCTCGCTGCTGGCGGTTTGGAAAGATCAGGGACCGCTGTTGTTCGCCCTCGCCCACCTCGGCGCGCGTCCGCTGCCGCTGACGCGCAGCTCGCTCGACGCGGCGCTGGCGAACGAGCCCGCGCCGCGCGTCGCGCTGCTGAACGTCATCGAAGGCATTCGCAGCAACGGCAAGAAGAGTGTCTCGCTCACCGTCGAAGAGCTGTTGCGCAAAGAGCGCGACACCTTCGCGCCGCCGCTCACCGCCGACGCCGTCTCGACGCTGCACGCCCTCGGCCGCGTGCTGATGACGGCCTGCACCTTCACGCCGATCTGAACGTCCGCAGGCTCAGTCGACGGCGTCGAAGCCGACGGTGCACTCGCCTTCGACCGCGTTTTCGTCGATGGCGATGACGCCGAAGACGTAGGCGCCGGCGACATCGGGCACCGTCTGCACGTCGTCGTCACCCACGGGGCCGACGTCGGCGTTCGAGCCCTCGGGCTGCGACACCAGGCTGACGGCGAAGCTGTTGATGGCGACGTCGCTCTCGGCCTCGAAGCTGAAGACGACGGTGTCGCCGACGGTGATGACGGGGACGGCGCCGTCGACGTCGACGCCGGCGACGCTCTTGATGGTGACGACGCAGGTGGGCGGCAGGTCGTCGCCTTCTTCGCCTTCGCCTTCGCCTTCTTCGCCTTCGCCTTCGCCTTCTCCTTCTTCGCCTTCGCCTTCTCCCTCGCCTTCTCCGCCGCCTTCACAGGCCGCGACGACGACAGGGACCGAGACCAAAGCAACAAAGCGGACGATTGAGCTGCGCATCGACGGACCATGCCCGAGGTCCGCGCCGACGCCCACGTGCGGGGCGCACACGAACGTCAGCCAGCGACCGCAGCGACGTCGATGGTGCCGTCGTCGCGAGTGCGGCGGCGCCACCAGCGAAACACCACGATCGAGGCGCCGACGAAGAAGACCGCGGCGACGACGGGGACGAGGACGGCGAGGACGACGCCGGCGAGGGCGACGACATCTTCGACCAGGCTGATCACGGGGTTGGCCACCCCCGCCGTCGTCGTCGACGACGCCACCCGCAGCGTGCTCTTGGCGGCGTGCGGCACGAGCGCCGCGGGGGCGCCGACGATGAGGCCGAGGGCGAGGGCCCACAGCGGGTCGTGAATCTGAAACATCACCGAGCCGGCGATCAGCGTCGCGGCCAGCGGGCGGACGACGGTGGAGACGACGTCGAGTCCGTGGTCGAGCGCGGGAACTTTGTCGGCGCCGACCTCGAGCAGCGTGGCGAGGGCGAAGAGCACGATGGCCGGCGTCGACGCCAAAAACGCGAACGATTCACCGAGCTGCAGCACGCCCACCCGCGCGAGCACCGCGGTCGCGAGCAGCGGCAGCCAGGCGCGCAAGCCCGCGGTGGCGGCGAGGG
>JANNAY010000317.1:0-11121 GCA_031384945.1 Deltaproteobacteria bacterium | reverse complement strand
CCCTCGCCTTCTTCTCCTTCTCCTTCGCCTTCGCCGTCGCCTTCTTCTTGTTCGCCTTCGCCTTCGCCTTCGCCTTCTCCTTCTTCTCCTTCTCCATCGACGACGTCGGCCGCGTCGTCGTCGCTGGGGACGGCGTCTGCTCCAACGTCATCGACCGCGACCTCGAGATCGTTGCCGCAGCCGGCGACGACGAAGAGGGCGAAGAAGGCGAAGAAGGCGAAGAAGCTCGAGCAGCGCAGCATGGCAACCCCGAAATGCGAGCGATGACTCGGTTTCGGGGAACCACACAGACTCGGCCATCGGTCATCCGGCGGCGCAGTAGGACGCGGATTGTCGAAGGAAGAGAAGTTCCGCTGCCCGGTTTTGCGCGCCCGCGTTCGGATGGCGCGCCGGCCGCTCGACGGCTACTTCGGTGCGGGTGGCGTCCACTTCTTCGGCGGCGGCAACGCGGGCCAGTCACGATCGATGTACACACTTCGCACGCGCTTCGAGAACATGAAATACAGCGCCCAGGCAAATGTCGACAACAAACTTGTGACGGTAAGAATGAAGGTCGCGTCGGGCTCAAACCATGTCAACTCGATGACGAACGAGAAGAGGCAGTGGGCGAAGCGCAGCCACAGCACGACGCGCAGCGGCTTCAGCCACCTGACATTGCGGCCCGAGCGCAGCAGCTCAGCGACGACGATCGAGACCGGCATCAACACGAACGCGGGCACATAGTCGGCGAGAAACAAGCCGTACGAGAGCCCGTCGTCCCAGGCGTCGGGCGACAGGCCAGAGTGTTCGACGGCAAGCATCACCAATGAAGCGACGAAAGACGTGATGTTCGAGATGTGAAAGAACAGCAGCCATCCGCCGATTTCATGTGCGCGGCGCATGACGCAGATGACGGGAATGATGAGGCCCCACGGCTGCGCCACCGACGGCGCGTCCGCCGCACACAGCAACGCCGTCGTCGTCACCGCCAACAGCAGCGCCGCATCGGCGGTCGGCGACCCGTTCTTCTCGGTCCAACTCATGAGTCACCCCGCGCACGCCGGTGGTGCATCGCGACCGCGCCGCAGCGCAGGGGCGTCGCCGACACGAGCTCGAGGCGTCGCGTGGCAGGCAGCCCGCTCTCGCAGAGGGTCGGGCCATGCCCGGCGATCCGCGGGTGGACGAGGAACTTGTACTCGTCGATCAGATCGAGCCGGTCGAGCGCGGCGGCGAGCTTGCCGCTGCCGAGCAGCACGCCGCCCGGCGTCGCGTCCTTGAGCTTCTGCACGCCGCTGCGCAGGTCGCCGGCGATGTGGTGGCTGTTGGTCCACGGAAAGTTCGTGCGCGTCGACGACACCACGTGCTTCGGCTTGGCCTCGAGCTGGGTCGCCCAGGCGCGCATCGCCGGCGCCGCCTTGACGTCGCCGCGGGCCACCGCCGGCCAGTGGCCCTCCATCATCTCGTAGGTGACGCGGCCCCAGAGCAACGCCCCGGCTTCGTCCATCAGGCGGGTGAAAAAGGCGTGCGTCTCGTCGTCGGCGATGCCCTCTTGGTGATCGACGCAGCCGTCGAGAGTGACGTTGATGCTGAAGGTCAGAAGTCCCATGCGGCGAGGTTAAGCCACACAACCGCTGCGAATGTCCGGGCGCCTGCGCGTGTCGGCTGAGACGATCCTTCGCTGTCACTCGATCGGGCGTGATTCGCGAACTCGGGGGGCGGAACGCCCCACTTGCGGCGTTCTGTCGTCGACACGTCGGCAAATGGCGCGTCGGAATGCTGTGGTGCAGCGGCCCACGCCGTGCAGAAGGGGCTTGGTCGCCGATGGTCGGCTGAGCACGCCCCAGGAGTTTCACATGTCACTTCTCATGATCCTGCTGCTTGTCTTCTTCGTCCTCGCGCTTGGCGGCGGCGGGCTCGGCCACTCACGCTTCGGTGTCGCCGGTTGGTCTCCCGCTGCGATCATTCTCGTCGTCTTCCTCGCCCTCTACTTTACGGGCTCGTTGCGATGAGCAGGCCTCGCAACCGCGAACGATGGGCGTGAACTGACCTGTCGAACTGCATTGAGCGTGACGAGCTCTCGCAGGCGTTGTCGCTCACGGGGCGGGAAACACCGGCGGCGCGCGGAAGGTGCCGGCGACGTCGATCTCGGCGCGGCCGTCGGGGCGCGTCACCGACAACGTCGCCTCGTAGGTGCCCTCGATGAAGGTCGCGTCGTTGCGGGTCAACACGACGGCGCAGTGGTCGGGATCGACGAACGCTCCGCTCACCGTGTAGTCGACGAAGCGCAGGTTGGCGCAGGTGGCGGCGCCGCCGACGTCGCCATCGATGGCGTCGAATTGCAGGCCGACGCCGACGTGGCCGTCGAGGTAGACGGCGTCGTTGCTGACCGAGATGAACTGTCCGCCCGGGTTGAAGCCCTCGGGATCGCGGTGAAACGACGACGTCACGGCGAGCTTCGCCGTGTCGCCGCAGCGCAGGTACTTGGGCACGGCGCTGTTGATCGGATCGAGGCGCGTGACGCTGAAGGTCGCGCCGGTCTCGTCGACGCCGAGGCCGGGGTCGTTGGCGCGGCTGCAGTCACCGCCGCCGCGAGAGTTGTCGAAGAAGAAGCGGCCGAGGGCCACGGTCTGCGGCGCGCCGGCAGTGCCGCCGAGGACGCCGCCGAACGTCCCCGAGATGATGCCCGTCGGATCGAGGCGGTCGACGATGAGGAAGCAGTCCTCGTCGTGGCTGAGGTTGCTGTTGGCGGCGCTGCGTCCGCCCGGCCCGACCGGCATGGCGATGACCGCGGTCTGCGCCGGGTCGTTGTTGACGTTGTCGGCGCAGGTGTAGCTGCCTTCGGCTTTGGGCACCTGCAGGTCCCACGGCTCGTCGCCGCCGTCCTCGTTGGCGACGAAGTGGACGCGCGCGCCGCCGCCGTCGGCGAAGCTGCTGTCGAAGACGAAGCTGCCGTCGGGCGACGCCGGTCCCGTCGCCTTCAGCGGCACGCCGTTGAGCGTCATGAACATCCCCTGGAGACCTTCGCCTTCGCCTTCGCCTTCGCCTTCGCCGACGTCGCCTTCGCCTTCGCCGACGTCGCCCTCGCCTTCGCCGACGTCGCCCTCGCCTTCGCCGACGTCGCCTTCGCCTTCGCCCTCGGCAGCGTCGCCTTCTCCTTCGCCGTTGTCGGCGGGGCAGCCGCCGAACGAGAGGACGGAGAACATCAGAACGGCGAGGGGGAAGGGACCGCGCATGCGCGATTCTACGCGGCACGCCGCAAGCGACGGCTCACGACGCGATCGACCGCGCGGCTCCCGAACACTCGACAAGGACGTCTCAAGGCGAGGCGCGCTGAATGGAAACGGTGTCGCGCGCGTCGACCGGGCCCGCACAGCCGATGAACGACTTCGTGCGAGCCGATTTAGAAAGTGTAGGTCATTGCGATGGGACACAAGATCAACCATGTCGAGGAATTGTTTAGCGATGTCTGTTACAATAAGAAGAACAGCATCGAGCTGCGTGGCGCGATGACGCGAAAAGTCGACGAGATCAAAGCGTTGAGCCAGACGCGCGAAGGGCGCATTGTCAAGCTGCGCGAGGACTACGAAATAGATGCTGAGCTGCTGTCGCGGCTGGTGATGCAGTTTCACCGCGACAAGCAAACCAACTCGATTAACTACAACCAGCAGCCCGGTAAGAACATCATTCCGGCAGGTGTCATTGCCAACATCATCCGCGAACAAGAGATGATCGACTCTGAGCGCGAGCAGCTCAGCAAACTCGCTCTTGTGCTGCGCAACCTGCGCGACACCGAGTTCTACTTCGCCGAAGACACCGGCGAGCACCGCGAGCGGCTCTGCATCCACCAGCTCTCGGATCATGAGCTCGAGTACCTGGGTTTCTGAAGTTGACAACAATGTTGTGGGTCGACCGCTTTCGAGACCCATTCACCCAATGGATGGGCGCGACATTTGTGGCCCATCGTGGCGTTCTTGCGGGCACACCCTCGCGTCGTGTTGGGGCCGGCCCGGGGCACAGGATGTGCTGAGCGATGCGCGACGTCGTCCACCACGGGGCGTCCAAAGGACCCCAGATGTTGACGTCATTGCTTCGCCTCTCTCTCACCGTCGCGCTGCTCGATGCGTGTGACCCCGCCGAGACGGGCAACGACGTCGGCGTCGACCAGGGCAACTCCGCTTCGTTCGCGATCCTGGCAAAGAGTGCGATCTCCACCGTGCCGCAGTCGGCGATCACGGGCGACATCGGTTTGAGCCCTGCGGCGGCGAGCTTCATCACCGGCTTTGACCTGGTCGAAGACGCGACCGCGGTCTTTTCGACCTCGACGCAGGTGACGGGCGATGTGTTCGCGGCTGACGACGCCGACCCGACACCCGCGAACTTGACGACGGCGATCGGCGACATGGAGCTCGCCTTCACCGACGCCGCCGGCCGACCTGCGTCCGTCACTGAGCTCGGCGCTGGCGACATCAGCGGCCTCACGCTGGAGCCCGCGGTGTACAAATGGGGCACCGGCTTGCTCATCGCCACCGACGTCACGCTGAGCGGCAGCGCCACCGACATCTGGATCTTTCAGGTCGCGCAAGACCTCACGGTGGCGAGCGGCGTCAACGTCGTGCTCGAAGGCGGCGCGCGGCCCGAGAACATCTATTGGCAGGTCTCGGGGCAGGTCGACCTCGACACGACCGCACACATGGAGGGCGTGGTCCTGTGCCAGACAGCGATCACCCTGCGCACCGGCGCGTCGATCAACGGTCGCCTCCACGCGCAGTCCGCTGTCACCCTCGACGGCGCCACCGTCGTCGAACCGTAGGTCATCAGGTCCAAAGACTCCGATCGAACTCCATCGACTATTCGTCGGCGTTGGGGGGGGTGCCGCAGTACTTTGGCAACGGGAGCGGCTCGGGGATGCCGCAATCCTTCCGGTAATCCTTCAAATGCCGCTGATGGTTCTGCCATTGCTTTGCCGCGGCGCGCGCCTCGCGGGCGTCGCTGCGGGCGTCGTCGGCGAAGGCTGCGGCGAAGTTGCCTTTCTCAGCCGCGCGGCGGGCGGCGTCAGCGACGAAGTAGCGCTCGACCTCGTCGAAGCGGCCGTCGGCGACGAGGGCGTCGATGCGTCGCTGCTCGTCGTCGCTCAAGCGGCTCGCCTGCTTGAAGCCCAACCACTCGGGGCGGCCGTACCGGTGGTTCTCCTCCGTCGCCGTGTACCAGCAACCGCCCGCGGCCAGAGCAACGAAGGAGCAAACAACGATGCGTCTCATCATGGAGTAGAGCTCATCATGGGTGGTGCTTCTTCATGTATTCATAAGCAGGCTTGCTCACATGGCGCAGCGCCTCGGGATCGCGGCGGTAGAGCGCGTAGGCCTCGGCGAAGTTCTCTTCGGGCTTCGTGCGTCCGTAGTCGGAGATCGGCGTGGGGGCTTGCTTGTGAAAGGCGGCGACGGCGTTGGTGTCGGCGTGGATGACGCCCTTCGCGTCGGCGCCTTTGGGGTCGGCGACGAGGGGGCGCAGCGTTTTCACGGCGGCCTCTTCGTCGACTCGTGCAGCTGCTGACTTCTTCTCTGGCGCAACAAGAGCGTCTTGTGATGTCGCCAACTCTTGCGCCTTTTCTTTGACCTCACCCGCGGGCAGCTTCGCGAGGGCGGCGTCGCGCGCCTTCGTCGCCTTCGCGAGGTCGGCCTCGGCCTTCTTCTTCGTCTGCGGATCGCTGGTCTCGCGCAACCTGCTCATGGCCGTCGTCCAGGCGTCGTTGGCGGCAGAGAACGCACCGCTCTGCGGGTCGTCGCGGGCGGCGGCGCGGTAGGCGTCGTCGTTGGCGTTGACGGCGGCGGCGAGGGGTGCGGCTGTGGCGTCGGCGGCCTTGCGCTGCTCTTGTGCGTTGAAGAAGGCGAGCTCGGCTTTGCCCGAGGGCCCGCCGTCGATGGCGTGAGCGGCCTCGTGCAACACCACCGACTGCGAGAGGCGGCGGTCGTCACCGCTGTGCGTCGTCGACGGAAAGGCCGAGTCGTAGAAGCTGATGTGCGGGTAGCGCTTGCCATCACTCGCGGGTTCGCTGCCGTTGAAGAAGGCGGCCGCGACGGTGCCGCCGTCGCTGCGCTCGTTCTGCAGTTCGGCCGGCGGCGCCGGCTCGCGCTCGAGCTTCACGCCCTTGAGCGCCGCGCGCTCTTTCAAAGGCACCAACGCCAGCGACTCGTGCACGCGCGAGAGCTCTTCGAGCGAGAACGATCCGGCGACGGTGACGCCGTAGTCGTGCTCGATGGCCTTGATGGCTTCGGCTTCGCTCTTGAACGTCGACGACGATGTGCGCGGCGGGGGCACCGCGCCCATGTGTCCGACGGCGTCGTTGGCGTTGTAGAAGGCGCCGGTGGGGGCGTCGTCGTCGATCAACAGGTCGGGGCCGTCGTTCGTCGCGCGCGCCGCTGACGGCGCGAACTCACCGCGGGCGAGACGCGCACCGCTCGTTGCTCCCGCACCGAAGGCGTCCTGCTTGTTCTTCGTCGTCGACAGCTGCTCGAAGCCCACCGCGTCGTCGTCGTCGTCGGTGTTGGTCGGCGCAGGCGGCGGCGGACCCGTCACCGGCTCTTTCTGCGTCGTCTTCTGCGCCTGCGGCCGCTCGGAGATCTTTGTCGACATGCCCCAGCCTACGTCGAGCACGATGCCCCCCTTTGAAATGCCCGGGCAGGGAAGGGCGCGAGATGGGTTCGCCCCCACGCAGCGGGGGTACTGGGGGCTCTGCAGCGCGGGCAATTGCCCGAGAGTGCGGGTCAGACGGCGCGTTCGATGGCGCCGGCGCAGACGCTGGCGCCGTCTTCGGCGCGCAACAACAACGACAACGCCCGCGCCCGCGCCGCCGTCTCGTCGTCGAGCACCGAGCGCAACGCCGCCACCAAGCGCGCCCGCGACAAGCGGACAAACGGCACATGGGCGCCGACGCGCAAGCCCTCGAGCCGCCGCGCCCAGAAGGGTTGGTCGGTGAGAAACGAGCAGACGACGGCGGGCAGCCCGGCGCGCAAGACGGCGTGGGTGGTGCCGCAACCGCCGTGGTGCACGGCGGCCCGACAGCGGGGCAGCCAGACGTCGTGGTCGAAGGCAGAGACGACGAAGACGCGGCCTTTGTCGACGTCGCCGTAGGCGGACCAGCCGGCGCCGACGAGGGCGCGGACGCCGAGGTCGTTGGCGACGTCGGCCACCATGCGCAACGTCGCGGCGGGATCGATGACGGGCATCGAGCCGAAGCCGAAGAAGACCGGCGGCGGTCCAGCGTCGAGAAATTCGACGAGGCCCGGCGGCGCAGCTTCGCCGACGTCGGCGCGGGTGGCGCGGGGCAGGGCGACGACGCCGGTGACGACGTGGTCGCTGGGCCAGTCCGCGGGCTTGGGCACGACCACGGGGCTGTAGGCGTGCAGCGACGGCAGTTGGCGCGCGGCGACGACGAGGTTCTTCGTCGGGTGCGCGACGCCGACGCGGTCGGCGAAGCGGCCGGTGTCGTTGGTGCCGGCGCGCCAGAACACGGCTTCGAAGAGGCGGTGTGTCCACCAGTTGAGCGGTCCGAGGTCACCGACGTCGACGACGGGCGACGGAAACGACGACGTCGGCACCACCGGCTGCAAGTAGACGGGCACGAAGGGCACGCCGCGCGCTTGCGACAACATCATCCCGGGACCGAGGCAGAGCGGCGCCCCAGCGATGACGTCGGCGCCGTCGGCAGCGTCGACGAGGGCGTCGGTGATGGCGTCTTCTTTTCCTTTGACCGCGTTCTGCAGCATGCGCAGAAACGGACCGAGCCTGCCGTTGGCGAGCAGGCGTTTGCCCTCGTCGCTGTTCATCACGCCTTGCGCCGACACCGGGATCGAGACGGCCCGCAGTCCCGCACGTTCGACGAAGTCACACAGGTCAGAGGGGGCGCAGACGACGACGTCGTGGCCGCGGTCTTTCAGCACCGCGCCGATGGCGGTGAACGGCTGCACGTCGCCGCGGGTGCCTGCCGTGAGAAGAGCGACGCGCATGTCGCACGCTATCGCCGCTGTGGCGCAAATGACGACGACAACGGCACGCGGCCTGCTGTGATCGCGGCATGCGCCCTTCACACCTTCCGTCACAGCCGCTTCAATCACAGCCGCGTCGTTCTCACCAGCGTGCGGGCGGGTCGCTCGACCTGCTGCGCCGGCTGCTGACGCCCGTCGTCGTCGTGCTCGCCATCGCCAGCAACGCCGTGCGGTGGAACGGCGTCTCACCCGGCGACGTCGCCGGCGAACGCGCCACCGTCATTGACGCGGCGGGCTTCACCTTCTCGATCTGGGGCCTGATCTTCGCGCTGCACGTCGTGTGGGCCATCTACACTGTGCTGCCGCGCAACCGAGACAACGCGCACCTGCAGCGCACCGGCTGGCCCGCCCTCGGCGTCGTCGCTGGCGGTGGGCTCTGGCCCATCGTCACTGCCTACGGACACCACGTCGCTGGCACCGCGCTCATCCTCGTGATGTTGGCCTTGTTGGTCGTCGTCGACGTCAAAGGCGCTGGCGGCAGCGGACGCGACTACGCCTGCGCCCGCTTCGGCTTCTCCGTCGAGCGCGGCTGGGTCGTCGCCGCCGCGGTCTTGGCCGTCGTCGCCGTCATCGAGCACGACGCTGGCATCGCCGTCTCTGCCCACGCCGGCGCCGTCATCGTCGGCGGCGTCTTCGCCGTCGGCGTCGCTTTGTTGTTCTTGCGCGGCGATCCTGCCGCCACGGTCGTCGTCGCCTGGGCCCTCTTTGGCATCGCCGTCGACCACGGCACCCACTCCGCCGTCGGCAGCGCCGCGTTTGCGCTCGCCCCGCTGCTGCTTGGCATCATCGCCGCCCGCAGCATCGTGCGGGCGCTGCGCATGGCGCCGCTGCCGTCTCAGGCGTGAGCCCCTGTCGCGCTTTGCCACAGCGGCGACGGCGACGAAGCGGACGGCGACGCCATCACGGCACCGGCACGGTCGCTGCTTCATGAAAAGACATGTCGCCCCTCTCTTTGCTCGTGATGGCCGTGACCTCGTTCTTCGCCGGTGACGATGAAGAATGACGACAGAGAACGTCGGCACCCGCCCGCGCTATGACGGCGCCGAGGCCGACACCCATGACGAAGCAGATCGAAGAAGACCTCGCCGCCGGCGTCCACGTTCGTCACAAAAAGCAGCCGGACTGGGGCATCGGCCTCGTTGAATCCGTCGTGCACGTGGGCGACGCCCGGGCCGACGTCGTCGTCGACTTCGAGACCGTTGGGCGAAAGAAGCTGCGCCTCAGCCAAGACATGTTCGACTGGGTCGCCGACGAAGAGCTGCAGGCCCGCGCCGACGCCGAAGCCGCGGCGAAAAAGGCGGCGAAGAAGCAGAAGGCCGCGGCGACGCCGAAGTCGGCGCAAAAGTCGACGGCGCTGACGCCGTTTCAGACCGTCAACGGCAGCTTCTCCGACGCTGTCGCCGTCGCTGGCGTCGTCTTCGCCGTCGAGCGCGGCGGCGCCATCCACGCCTACGACGGCAACGGCAACGGCGGCGTCGTCGGCGGCGCTCCCAACGCCTGGCCTGCCCGCTGGACGGTCGTCGACGACGTGGCGTTCGGCAGCGACGTGCACGGCGACAGCGGCTACCTCGTCGTCGACGGCACCACCAAGAAGGCGAAGACGTGGACCGCGCCGCGCCGCGTGGGTCTGCCGCGCGCCCGCGCCTTTCACGATGAGCAGGGGCACGGCGGCTTCGTCGTCTGGGGACAGCACGAGCTCTTTCTCGTCGACAAAGCCGCGCAGACCGTGGCCGACGTGCCGCTGCCGTTTGTCGGCGCGGGGCAGACCCTCTCTGACGTCGTCTGCGTCGGCGGTGGCTTCGTCGGCTGCGTCTACGGCCCCGCCGGCGCCGCCGAGGCGTTTCACATCGTGGGCTTCGGCAAAGACGGCGTCGAGCGCTGGCGCCAGGTGGGGCTGAACACCGACGCGGTCGGCCCGCACGCGGTGTTCATCCAGCACCACGCCGCCGTCGTCGTCGACGCCGCGGGCGCCGTCGTCGTCCGCGTCGAAGACGTTCACGCCGTCACCGGACACAACGGCGAAGACGGCTTCGTCGCCGTCGACAACAGCGACGTCGTCTGCGTCGCCCACGAGCACGTCGTTCGCCTCTCGCCGACCGCGGGGTTGCTGTGGCGCACCAAAACACCCTGGGCCCAGCGCCCGCCCGTCGTCGCTGGCGCGGTCGTCGCCGCCGCCGCCCACATGTACGGCGACAACAACAAAGACGTCGTCTTCGTCGACGCCAACGACGGCCACGTCATCGCCGAAGGCGCCGGCGCCGGCACCGTCACCGACGTCGTCGCCGTCGACAGCGGCGCCTTTGCCCTCATTTCAAACACAAAAAAGATCGTCGTGTGGACGAAGCTGCACACGCCGTCGCCCGCCCGGTTGTCGCTCACGCACGACGACAAAGTCTTCAGCGCCGTCTCACCTGCCGCCGGCATCTTGGTGACAAATACCGGCGAGCAGTTGGCGTTTTGGAAGGTCTGAAAACGCCGACGTCTACTTCTTGTTCTTATCGTCCCAGTTCTTCGGTTCCCACAGCTCGACGCGGTTGCCGTCGGGGTCGTGCAGCCAGAGAAACACGCCGTTCTCGGCGTAGTCGGGCCCCTTGTGAATCGCGACCTTGTGCTCGTTGAGCCGCGCGATCATCCCGGCCATGTCGTCGACGCGGTAGTTGATCATGAACGGCCCGGGGAACCACTCAGAGCTGGCGTCGCTCGGGTTCCACACCGTCGATCCCTTGTCTTCGGCGGTGTCTTGCGGCCAGCGCAGCACCACGCCCCCCCAGACCTCGGGCTTCATCCCGAGCACATCCACATACCATTTGGTCAGGTCTTTGCCGGTGGTCTTTGAACGAATGAAAACGCCGCCAATGCCGGTGATGCGCGCCATGGAGTGCTCCGTTGTTGGTGGCGCAGCGTTGCACCGAAGGCACGCAGCGGGGCAAGGCCGCCGCGCTCGCCCACGAGAACCATTGCGTTCCCCCACGCCGCAGAGCCCCCAGTACCCCCGCAGCGCGGGGGCTGCCCGGGCATCATTTCAAGGGGGGGGCTTGGTGGAATTTGGGTTTGCCCCCGCGCCGCGGGGGTACTGGGGGCTCTGCGGCGCGAGCACCGC
>JANNAY010000311.1:0-2404 GCA_031384945.1 Deltaproteobacteria bacterium | reverse complement strand
ACTACGTCGTCGAGTCCTCCATCGGGCATATCCGCGATCTGCCGTCGAGCGCCGGCGAAATTCCCGCGGCCTACAAGAAGAAGCCGTGGGCCCGCACGGGCGTCGATGTGGAGAACGGCTTCAAGCCCCTCTACTTCGTGCCGGCCGAAAAGAAGGCGCAGGTCAAAAAGCTCAAGGACCTGCTCGAGAACGCCGACACCCTCTACCTCGCGACCGACGAGGATCGCGAAGGAGAGGCCATCGCCTGGCACCTGAAAGAGGTGCTCGATCCGCAGGTGCCCACCAAGCGCATGGTGTTCCACGAGATCACCGAGAAGGCGATCAAGGCTGCCATCGCCAACCCGCGCATGATCGACCAGCAGCTCGTCGACGCTCAAGAAGCGCGGCGCATCCTCGACCGCCTCTACGGCTACGAGGTCTCGCCGATCTTGTGGAAGAAGGTCGCCCCGCGCTTGTCGGCGGGACGCGTGCAGTCCGTCGCCACCCGCTTGATCGTCGAGCGCGAGCGCCTGCGCCGCAGCTTCGTCAGCGGCTCGTACTGGGGCATCGCCGCCCAGCTTCTTCAGAACAAAGATGCCCAGCGCGTCTTCTCTGAGATGGTCGAGCTCGACGGACAGCGCCTCGCCAAGGGCGTCGACTTCGATCCGAACACCGGCAAGCTCGTTCCGGGCGCCAAGACCTACTTGCTCGAAGAGAAGAAGGCGAAGGCCCTCGAGGCGGCGCTGCAGACGTCGACGTTCAACGTCAGCGACGTGCAGAAGAAGCCGTTCACGCAGAAGCCGGCGGCGCCGTTCACGACGTCGACGCTGCAGCAAGAGTCGGCGCGCAAGCTGCGCTTTACGGCCCAGCGCACGATGCGCACCGCGCAGCGGCTCTACGAAAACGGCTTCATCACCTACATGCGCACAGATTCGACGACGCTGTCGGAGCAGGCGCTGAACGCGGCCCGCACGCAGATCAACGAGCTGTACGGCAAGGACTACGTCCCCGACGCGCCGCGCACGTACCAGACGAAGTCGAAGGGCGCCCAAGAAGCGCACGAAGCGATCCGTCCGGCGGGCGAGAGCTTCAGAACGCCCGAGCAAATCAAGGGCGACGTCGACGAAGACGCCTGGCGCCTCTACGACCTCATCTGGAAGCGCACCGTCGCCTCGCAGATGCGCGATGCGTTCGGCGAGCGCACGCAGGTCCGCTTCGAAGCGCAGACCAGCGAAGGCAAGGCGACGTTTCAGACCGGCGGCAAGGTCATTCAGTTTCCCGGTTTCTTGCGCGCCTACGTCGAAGGCAGCGACGACCCCGACGCCGAGCTCGAAGAGCAAGAGCGCGTGCTGCCGCCGCTCACGGTTGGCGACAAGCTCTCGAGCGACAAGGTCGAGGCCAAGGGTTCGCAGACGCAGCCGCCCGCCCGCTACACCGAAGCCTCGTTGGTGAAAGAGCTCGAAGACCGCGGCATCGGCCGTCCGTCGACGTTCGCCAGCATCATCCAGACGATTCAAGACCGCGGCTACGTATTCAAGAAGGGCACGGCGCTCGTGCCCACCTTCACGGCGTTCGCCGTGATCAACCTGCTCGAGCAGCACTTCGGCGAGCTCGTCGACTACGCCTTCACCGCGTCGATGGAGACGGACCTCGACGCCATCTCTGAAGGCGAGAAGAAGGCGACGCCGTGGTTGACGGCGTTCTACTTCGGCAAAGGCGGCGCCCCCGCCGTCATGCCCGAGCCGCCCAAGCGCTTGAAGAAGGGCGAGGTCGCGCCGAAGCTGACCGTGGCGCAGACGAACGCGAAGAAGATCGCCAAAGACGGCAAGCTGTCTGACGTCGGCCTCAAGGCCAAGGTCGACGGCGGCACCGAAGACATCGACCCGCGCACCATCTGCGAGCTCAAGCTCGGCGAAACCAAAGACGGCAAGATCGTCGCCGCCCGCGTCGGCCGCTTCGGCGCCTACGTGCAGATCGGCGACGAGCCGGTGCGGCCGAAGATCCCCGATGACATCGCGCCGGACGAGCTCACCCTCGATCGCGCGCTGCAGCTGCTCAAAGACGCAGGCAAGGCCAACGAGCCCATCGGCAAAGACCCGGCGACGAAGAAGCCCGTCTACGTGAAGAGCGGCCGCTTCGGCCCCTACGTGCAGATGGGCGACATGGAGCTGAACGCCAAGGGCAAGCCCATCGGCGACCGTCCGCGCATGGCCTCGCTGTGGCCCGGCATGTTGCCGTCGACGATGACCCTCGACGAAGCCCTGTTGGTGCTCTCGTTTCCGAAGGTGCTCGGCAAGCACGACAACGGCCTCGATGTCGTCGTCTACGACGGCAAATTCGGTCCCTACATCGCGATGGAAGGCGAGACCAAAGAGGGCCACGTCAAAGAGACGCGCTCGCTGCCCGAGCGCGCGATGCTCACCTC
>JANNAY010000295.1:0-3852 GCA_031384945.1 Deltaproteobacteria bacterium | reverse complement strand
GCTACGTGAACGGCGGTTGGATCATGCCCGAGCTGTCGGGGGTCGTCTTGAAAGCCAACGTCGAGATGGGATGGCTCAATACTGATGACCAGCTGATCTTCGAGAACTACTACATGGGTGGTTTCGGCACGATCCGCGGCTATTTCTTGCGCAGCATCTCGCCGGTCGCCCGCGTCGGCTCGTCGACAGACCCGTCGGCGGCGCTGGTCGACTTTCGCACTGGTGGCGATAAACAGTTTATTACGAACATCGAGCTCGAGTTCCCCATCTTCGAGCAGGTGGGTATTCGCGGCGTGCTCTTCTTAGATGCTGGTAACACCTACGCCAAAGACGAAAACCTCTTCTACGCCGGCAACAGCGCCAATGAGTTTTTGGCCACGCAGAAGTGCGGCGGCGCGAAGTGCTGGGACCCACGCACCGAGCTGCCCCTGGGCCTCTTTTATTCGGTGGGCGCCGGCATCCGCTGGTTCTCGCCGCTCGGACCGCTGCGCTTCGAGTGGGGCATCCCGCTGACGCCGCGCCCGGTCGGCACCTTCGGCTTCGAGCAGGGCGACCAGCCCTTCCAATTCGAGTTCAACGTCGGAAATTCTTTCTAGCCGTGACGACGTCGACGTTGGCCCCGGCGCTGCTGGCCCTGCTCTCGAGCGCGGCCTGTGTGCACACGGTTCACGTCACCGCCAACACGCCCGACGCTGCCGTGCGCGTCGACGGCGTCCCCATCGGCACCGTCGGCGAGGGCGCCCACTTCGACGAGCGCTGGGGCACCTCGCGCGTCTACGACATCGAAGCCAAAGCCCCTGGACACCACGTGGCGCGGCTGCAGGTGAAGCCCACCGTCGTCGACGTGCTCGGCGCCCCCGCCATGGTCAGCGCCGTCGGCGGCTGCGGCGTCTCCGCCTGCGTCATCCCCTACGCCGGCTTCGTCCTCTACGACTACAACGAGAACCCCGACCACATCGTCCCGCGGTTTCCCCAAGAAGACCCAAAGGCGGGGCAGGTCGACTCGGGCGCCCTCGCCCTCTCGGCCATCGGCTGGGTCACCGCCTTTTCCGTCGTCGGCTGCACCGGCGCCAGCATCTGGGCCGTCGCCGGGTCGCAGCGTCTGCCCGATGAGATTCCCATCGAGCTCATGCCCGAGGGCGGCGTCGTCGACAGCGGGCTGCCGCCTCCACCGACGACCCCTGCGCCGCCTGCGACGACGACGACGACGACGCCGGAGTGAGCCCCGTCGTCCTCGGCCTGATCGCGGCGGGGTGCTGGGGCGTGTGCGACTGGCTCGCCCGCAGCCTCTCGAAAGGGCTCGGATCATTTCGCGCCCAGCTGGGGTCGCAGATGTCGGGGCTCGTCGTGTTGTCCGTCGCTGTCGTCGTCACCGGCGCCGGACGCGACGCCATCGACGTCGGCAGCGCCCGCGCCTGGGGCTTCGGCGTCGTCTACGCGCTCTTGATCGGCTTCGCCGCGCTGTCGTTCTTCGAGGCCTTCGGCAAAGGCGCCCTCGCCGTCGTCGCCCCCATCGTCGGCGGCTACGGCGCCGTCACCATCGCCTGGGGCATCGCCTTTGGCGTCGTGCCGACACCGCTGCGCCTGGGCGGCCTGGCCCTCGTCGTCGTGGGCGCCGTGCTGGCCTCGGTGCCGGCGCCAGGCACGTCGTCGCCTGGGGCCCGTGACGAAGGCAGGCGCGGCGCCCTCTTCGCCGTCGTCGCCGCGCTCTTGTTCGGCACCGCGTTCTTCGTGCTCGGCCGCGAGGTCGCGCCGCAGCTCGGCGCGCTGGTGCCGGCGCTGCTCTCGCGCACCATCGGACCGGCCATCCTCGTCGTCATGGCGACGGTGATGGGCATCTCGCGGGCGCTGCCGCCGCCGGGACCGCACCGCAAAAACGCCCTCGTCAGCGGCGTGCTCGCCAGCGTCGCCACCGTCGCCACCGGCCTCGGCTCACACGGCGAAGGCGCTGCCGTCACCGCCGTCTTGGGCTCGCTCTCCGTCGTCGTCACGGTGCTGATCGGCTTGTTCTTGCTGAAAGAGAAGCTGGCCCCGCACCAATGGGTCGGCACGGCGCTGGCGCTGGTGGGCATCCCGCTGCTGGTGTGAGGGCGCGTGTGACTTCTGGTACGGTCCCGGTCATGCGCAGCCTCGTCGTCGTCGTTTTGCTCGCGGTCTTCGCTGGCGCAGGCACCGCAAACGCCCAAAACACGGGCATCGGTTTCGGCAGCTTCAACCTGCGCCTCGACACCGACACCTCGATGCAGGTCGCGTCGATGGTGCTGACGCCGCTGCTGCCGTCGTTGCAGGCGTTGCCAGCGAAGGCGCAGGCGCTGCAGCTGCCGGCCGACTACGCGTGGGTCGAGCGCGACACGCGGGCCTTTTGGTACGCGGCCGGCGCCGCCGCCGTCACCAGCCTCGGCGCGCACGTGCTCATCGGCATCCCGGTGTTGGTGCTGACGGCGGGGGTGCTCGGGGGCCTCGCGGGCGGCGGCGCCTTGCCCATCGTCACCCTCGCCATCGCCCTCGGCGTCGGCGGCGCCTACGCCTTTGCCGAATCCCTCGTCGCCGCCCTCGCCGCCACCGTCGTCTTCAACGGCATGAGCGAGATCTACGAGGGTGACTATCTGTCGGCGCTGATGGCGCACTTCATGGGCAACCTCGTGTCGACGGCGGTGACGTCGTTGACCTTTGGCGGCGGCATCTTGCTCTTTCACGGCGTCGGGCAGCTCGCCGAGTTCACCGGACAAGCCGGGCTCAACACGCTGCAGATCTTCTCGTTTCTCGGCGCGATGCCGGCCATCGTCATCGCCGGCATCGCCCTGATCGCGGTGCCGGCGTTGGTGTCGGCGTGGGCGTTGGCGACGTCGGCGCACCCGCGACCCGGCTACGCCATCGACGAAGACTGGCAAAAGCCGACGGCGCAGGCGCTGCCGCCATCGCGCGAACCCTTCGCCGAGAGCCGCTACGCGATCAGCGTCCCATTGCCCGCGTTCTGAACGTGCGCCTCTTCTTCGCCAGCGTCGTCTCCAGCGTCGTCGTCGTCGTCTTCGCTGCGGGCTGCGCCGACGTCGCCTACCTCGTGAAGCAGGGCACCGGACAAGCGCAAATTCTTGCGGCGGCGCGGCCGATCGCGCCGCTGCTCGACGACGAGCGCGTGCCCGCCGATGTGCGCCGCCGCCTCGCCGGCGCCACCGCCGCCCGCGCCTTTGCCAAAGAAAGGCTCGGACTTGACGTCAAACAACAGTACAGAAACGTGGTGTTTCTCGACTCGCCCGCCGTCGTCTTCGTCGTCTCGGCGGCGCCGAAGACGTCGCTCGATCCGTATACGTGGACGTACCCGGTTGTAGGCGATTTACCATATCGCGGATCGTACTCTCTCGAAGACGCCGAAGGCCTCGCCGACGTCCTCGAAGACGAAGGACTCGACGTCAGCGTGCGACCCGTCTCGACCTATTCGCTGCTGGGCATCGCCCCCGACCCGGTGCTGTCGTCGATGCTGTACCGCCGCGAAGAGCTCGACATCGTCGAGACCGTCATCCACGAGCTCGCCCACGCCACCGTCTTTGCCGCCGGCCAGGGCGCCTTCAACGAGGGCATGGCGACGTTCATCGGACGCCAGGGGCGCAAGCAGTTCGTCGCCGAGCGCTTCGGCAACGACAGCGCCGTCGCCCGCCGCGCCAAGGCCCTCGACGACGACGAAGACGCCTGGACCCGGGCGGTGCAGGCCCTCGCCTTTGACCTGCGCGTGCGCTTCGCCCAGAGCAACGGCGCCGGCGACGACGACACGAAGATGCTGCTCGACGACAAAGCGGCCATCTTTCAGAGCCACCAGACCCACTGGCAGCAAGAGGTGGCGCCCACCTTGTTCTC
>JANNAY010000287.1:0-5910 GCA_031384945.1 Deltaproteobacteria bacterium | reverse complement strand
GAGCACGTTGACCAGCTGGCCGCTGGCGTTGTCGACGTCGATGAAGCCGTCGCCTTCTTCGATCCACAACCCACGTTGTGTATCGTACGACCACGCACGCACGCGCTCGTCGAGCACCGCGTCGGGGCTCGCTGGAAATGTCACGAGGGCCGTCGTGCCGCTGCGCAGCTGCAGCGGGGCGCCGGTGTCGGCGTTCGACAGGCGCACCTCGACGGCGCCGCGGCTCTCGAGCGACGTCGCGTCGCCAGCCGCGTCGACGGCCGCGAGGTCGCCGGGGAACGCGAGAAACGCGTCGGGCACGAGGCGTCCGCCGAGCACCAGCGGCATGGGCACCATGTCGACCTTGACGCGGGCGACGGCGTTGCCGGCGCCGTCGACGACGCCGCCGTCGGGCAGGGCGACGCCGACGACGCCGCCGAATTCGCCGCAGGCGCTGGGGGCGACGACGCGGTTGGCGCCTTCGACGATGGTGGAGCAGCCGGGCAGCAGCTCGGCCACTGCGACGGTGGTCTCGCCTTCAGAGACTCTGACGAGCAGCTGCGTCGTCGAGAACACGCGGTTCGATGGTCCGCGGACGTCGACGCTTGTGCGGTCGCCCACGACGGCTTCGACGGTGGCGTGGCCGGTTTCGTCGGTGACGACGGCGCCGCGGCCGGCGTCGACGGTGGCGCCGGCGATGGCGCCGCTGCCGTCGCCGAGGGCGTTGATGACGAGCACGTCGACGAATCCGACGTCGGCGACCTCGCCTTCGCCTTCGCCTTCGCCTTCGCCTTCGCCTTCGCCTTCTCCTTCGCCTTCGCCTTCGCCTTCTCCTTCTCCTTCTCCTTCGCCTTCTCCTTCTCCTTCTCCTTCTCCTTCGCCTTCGCCTTCTCCTTCTCCTTCTCCTTCGCCTTCGCCTTCGCCTTCGCCTTCGCCGACGTCGCCCTCTCCTTCATTGGTGGGCGTCGGGTCGGGAGGAGGATCTTCGCAGGCCGAAAGAACGACGACGGTGGCCAGAGCAAGAACGCGCAAGGACATGAGGACCTCCCAGAAACCAGAGTTGTCACCCGTCTCCGTTGCCTCTTCAAGTTGCGGACGCTCAGCGGAGACGCGAGGGTGAACGAGAACGAACAACATGGCCCGTGTCCTCGGCATCGATCTCGGAACGACAAACACGCTGGCAGCGTGGGCCGACGGACGTGTTCCGCGCATCGTGCCCACCGATCGCGGGCACAACCTGCTGCCGAGCGTGGTCGCGTTCACCGGCAACCCGCCCCGCGTCGTCGTCGGACACCCCGCCCGCGACCAGCTGCTCATTCACCCAAAAGACACCATCAGCGGCGCCAAGCGCTTGCTCGGGCGGTCGTTTCACAGCCCGGTTGTGCAACGCCTGAAGAACAAGCTGGCGTGGGAGGTCGTCGAGGGCAAAGACGGCACCGCCGCGGCGCGCGTCGCTGGCGAGGTCCACGAGCTCACCGACATCTCTGCGGTCTTGCTGCAAACCATCTTGCGTTACGCGCAGGTCGGCGCTGCGTCGCTTGGGCCCGTCGATGGTGCCGTCATCAGCGTGCCCGCCTACTACCCGCTGACGCAGCGCGAGGGCGTGCGGCAGGCCGCCAAAGCCGCGGGCATCGACGTCTGGCGCCTCGTCAACGAGCCCACCGCGGCAGCGCTCGCCTATGGCATCGGCCGCAACATCGAGCAGAAGCTGCTCGTCTTCGATCTCGGCGGTGGCACGTTCGACGTCAGCGTGCTCGAGGTCGCCGGCGGCACATTTCAAGTGCTCGCCACCGGCGGCGACGGCGCGCTCGGCGGCGTCGACTTCGACATTCGGCTGGCCGATCACCTGCTCGATCGCTTCGAGCAAGAGCACGGCGTGTCGGTGCGCGACGATCCCGTCGTCGTGCAGCGGGTGCTCTTCGCCGCCGAGACCGCCAAGCAAGACCTCTCGCTCTTGCAGCACGTCGAGGTGCGGCTGCCCTTCGTCGCTGAGAAGCGCGGCAGGCCTCTCGACCTCGCGCTGCACGTCTCGCGGCAGCAGCTGCTGAAGCTCACCGAAGACCTCATCGAACGCGCCTCCCGCACCGTCGACGACGTGCTCCAGGGCGCCGGCCTCGTGCACCGCCAGATCGACGAGGTGCTGCTCGCCGGTGGACAAACGCGCATGCCCGCCATTCAAGCGCGCCTCGAGAAACAGTTCGGCAAGGCCCCGCGCCGCGGCGTGAACCCCGACGAGGTCGTCGCCCAGGGCGCCTCGCTGCTCGCCAAGAGCTTGTCGACACAAGCAGTGCAGCTCTACGACGTGCTCTCGCTGCCCGTCGGCGTCACTGCCCTCGACAAGCAGGGCAACGCCGTCGTCAAAGAGATCCTCGCCAGAAACGTGCAGCTGCCCGCCAGCGCCGACCTCGACGTCGTCGTCGGCGCCTCACGCCGCGTCGAGCTCTTTCAGATCCCCGGCCGCGAGACCGACCCGACGCTCTGCGAGCCCCTCGGCGGCATCTCCCTCGCCGATCGCAAGCCCGGTGACGCGGTGAAGCTCACCGTCTCCGTCGACGCCGACGCCCGCCTCGTTGTCAAAGAGGGCGGCACGGTGCTCGACGTCAAAGCGAGCAGAAGCGCCGCCGTCGACGACGCCGACCCGTTCCGCCCGGTGCCCACCGACCCGCGCATGCCAGCGGTGCCGACCCGCACCGGCCTGCTCGATCGCCTGTTTCGCCGTTGACGGGGCAAACCTCGGCGCTCGATGCATCGATCATCGAAGCGCTCACCCCGCTCAGGGTGCGCTGACGTCGACGGCTACTTCGGCAGCAGCTTGTAGAGGTCGTTCACGGTGCTCTTCGTCTGTTGGTAGACGTAAGCCGCCTTGACCTTCTCGAGGTACGCCTTCTTTGACGGGTCGTACTTGCGCTTGCGGCCCAGCACCTGCTCCTCGGCGTCGACCTCGGCGTTGAACGTCTCGACCGAGAGCTTCGAGTAGAGCGAGCCGATGCGGCCGCCGAGCACGAGGGTCGGGTCTTTCGCCAGCGCGGTCTCGATCGAGGCGCGCTTCTTTTGGTACTCGCCGAATTCTCCTGTGCCCTGCACCGGCGCCGTCGTCGCCGTCGTCGTCGTCGTCGTCGTGGGCGTCGTCGTCGGCGTCGTCGTCGTCGTCGTCGTCGGCGTGGTCGGCGTCGGATCCGTCCTCGTGGGCGTCGTCGTCGTCGTGGGCGTCGGCGTCGGATCAGGATCCGTCGTCGTCGGCACGCCCGCGTCGGCGCCAGTCGGGGTCGGCACGCCATCGGGCGTGGACGGCACGTTGGGGATGTTCACCGTCGGCACCGCGCCACCGCGCATCGTGTTGACGGCGGCCATGACGGTGGTGACGGCGGAGAAGAGACCGCCGAGCAGCGACAGCACGGCGACGACCAGCAGCAACGTCTGAAACCACTTGGCGACGTTGTACGAGCGGAACCACGACCACTGCACAAAGATGGGCAGCGGCGTGGCGACGATCGCCAGCAGCGCGGGGATGATGTTGATCAGCGCGAACGCGCCGGAGATCGACGAGAGGCGCGCCGCCAAGGCGGTGAAGATCAGCACCAACATCGTTGGGATGAGCAGCACCAGCGACGTCACCATGCCCATCGCCATGTGGGTGGTGCGCGAGCGCGCGTCAGAGGTGCCGCCGAGCTTGTTGACGAGCCAGCTCAGAATCGGGTGGCCGACGAAGCCGGCGACGAGGCCGCCGATGACGGCGCCGATGACGGCGGCGACGGGCCCGATGATGAAGGCGACGATCGACAGCTGGCCAGCGATGGCGCTGGCGATGGCGCCGGCCCACGACTGGGCGAGGATCAGCACGCCGTAGGTGGGGATCAAAAACGCCGCGAGCGGGATCTTCTCGAGGCCGCCGACGGGCGGGCTCTCGATCTGCTTGCGCACCGTGCCGAGGGGGTTCAACACCAACAGCGGTGCTGTCTTCAGCACATAGGCGATGCCCGCGGCGACGGCGGCGGGCGGCGAGATCTCGTCGTCGTACTGGTCGATGCCGAGCTGCGGGCGCGGTCCGTCGGCGCCGTTCACGTCGGGCAGCGACTGTTGCGACGCCGAATTCAGCGACTGCGACGGAAAGTCGCCGTCGCTGGCGAGGGGCAGGTTGTTGTTGCGGCCCTGGTGGGTGGGCTCACCGCCGCTGAACTGCGGGGGCTGCGCAGGCGGCATGACCTCGCGGGCCGGCTTCTTCTTCGGGATCGGATCGCGCCGCAGATCGGTCGGCGGCTGCAGGGCGCCACCGCCGCTGTTGCCGTTGGGCGGACCACCGCGCATGGCCGTGCGCGTCTCCATGTCGGGGCCGGGGCGACCGTTGCCGTTGGCCCCACCATTGGCGTTGCCCGCGCCACGGCCGTCGATGCTGATCACCTCGAAGCGAAACTTGCTCATCTGGAAGACGAGCCCGGCGCGCAGGGCGGTGATGCCGCCGATCTTGCCGCCGTCGACGATGGTGCCGTTCACGCTGCCCATGTCTTCGAGGAACCAGTCGGTCCCGTCGGAGAACAGCCGCGCGTGGCGCTTCGAAACGCTCTGGTCGGCCACCTTGATGTTGGCCGGCCCACCTTCACGTCCGAAGATGGCTCCTTCAGGGCCGACCTCGTAGGTCTCCCCAGTCTGGAGGTTCTTGACCTCGACGCTCATGAATTGGACCTCAAGGGCACGAACCTAAGGGCACCGAGCGCAGATCGGAAGTTTTGGCCCGCATGTTTGACAATCCGAGCGGCAGCGGCTCCAATGATAGGGGGGCCAACAATGAAGTCAGTAAAAGCATCTTTCGTAGCTGTAGCACTTGCTTTTGGTTCGGGAGCTACCCACGCCAAAGACGCAATCGAATTGGCGTCGTCAATGCATACCGACGAAGTGGGTCTAAGACTCGAGCGAATCGACACCATCTATCGTTTAGAGACGTCGTGTCAGCAATGTGTCCTAGATGTTACTGTTCAATCATGGGTGTCAGCAGATTCGCCAAAAACGCGTCGGGAAGAAGTATCACTCAAGATTGAGCAAGTGGCTGCCATCGACCTGACTGCGCAATCACGCGCAGATGTCGGACCGATTGAGCCCACGGGAGACGTTTTCGAGCTTTCGCTTGATGAGCACCCCGGCTACCTCGCTTTCGATGTAGTTGTTCTTCTCGAACCAACTCCCGGACGAATGATCGAACAGCGACTGGCTGTCTTCGGCGTCGTTGGAACGGATTTCAAGTTTACACCCCTTACTTGGAAAATGTGGGCCTGTAACTCCGGCGCATCTGACTGTATCACTGATGACAACGGCGTCCAGTATGTTGTTATCTCTTCCGAAACTGGTGTACAGTGAAGCCGATAATCCTTGCCTCCATTATCGCTGCGCTCTGGTTTTCGTCGCCCGCGTTTTCTGCCACCATCGTGAACGGCACTGTCACGAGTACCGATATCAGAAGCAACCCATACGTAGCGGCCGGTTGCACGTCGGCGCCATCGGCGCTAGGCAGACATTCACCGCTTCAACATACACCGTCAAGGAGATAATGGTCCACATCAACGTGAAAGATAGTACCGGGACAATTGAGGATAAATAGACAATGACCAACGGGGCAGGGTCATATTCGGTGACCGTCTCGACACCGCAGGCTTTTCTCAAAACGCTGACGATTGACGTGTTGCCGGAGCGTCCAGATATTGCAAGTGGATCCGTCGTAGGTTCAAAGCCAAATCACGAGTTCCGCGTCGGCGTCGGAGATGTAATTGCTAAGCACTTCACGACGACGTTCTTGAACTTGGGGACTGTTTTTACGAAAGACATGGCGCTATCAGCGTCAGAGCATGTTATGGCTTTTGCTACGACAAGACAGGTCTATGCAACGTGGTCGTCGTCGGGTGGTCGACAGATGGCGGCTCCGGACTTCCCACGATCGAATCG
>JANNAY010000231.1:0-2910 GCA_031384945.1 Deltaproteobacteria bacterium | reverse complement strand
TCTTCACGGGCACCGGAGCGCTGCTGCTGCGCCTGCTGCTGGTGCTGCGCGTGCTGCTGCGCCGTCGCTGCGATCTGCGTGAGACGCTGCGGCTCGTCGACAACAGCCTGCGCGACGCGGCGCCGACCGTGGCGTTTGGCGCCTTCATCATCGGCGGCATCGTCGGCCTGCAAGGCCTCTCGTACCTCACGCGCTACAACGCCTCTGAGGTCTTCGGCTGGGCCGCAGCGCTGTCGGCGTTTCGCGACGTCGGACCGCTGCTGCTCGCCTTCGCGCTCGCCGCGCGCACCGGCACCCGCAACAGCGCGCAGACGGCGACGTTGGCGGCGAAAGAGCGGCTCGATGCCCTGGCGGCGCTCGGCATCGATCCGCATGAAGTGGTGACCGCGCCCCGCGTCGTCGCCGTCGTCGTCGCTGCCCTCGTGCTCTATCCGTTCGCCGCGTTCGCGATTCTCTTCGTGGGCTTCGGCTTCGCGCGCGTGCTCGGCGGGCAGAGCATCGCCATCAGCATGTGGAGCGTCGTCACCTACTGCACGCCGCAGCTGCTGCTCGAGGGCGTGCTGCGGCTCGTCTGCTTCGGCGCCATCATCGGCCTCTGCACCACGCACGCCGGCCTGTCCCTCTGGCAGCGCGGTAACGGCAACGACGATGACGAAGGCCGCGACGAAGGCACCGCCCGCGCCGTCGGATCCGCCGTCTACCGCGGCTCGGTGCTGTCGCTGTGCGGCGTCGTCGTCGTCAACCTCGCGCTCTCGCTGGTCGGGGGCACGGGATGAGCAGCACCCCGACGCTGTTCGGTGTGTCGCTCGCGCACGTGCCGCGCATCGAGCTGCTGCGCCGTCTCGACGACGTCGTCTGGGGCTCGCTCGTTCTTGTCGTCGCGGCAGCGTCGCTGGTGGGCGCAGCGATGGCCGATCAGGCGGGGCGGCAGGCCATGAGACTGCTCGGCGACCAGAGCTTCATCGGGCTCGAGTACCCGGTGCTGGGCATCCAAGAATTCTGCCCCCTCGTCGTCGCCATGGTGCTGGCCCAGCGGGTCGGCGCCGGCTTCTCGGCTGAGCTCGCTTCGTCGGTTGCAGAAGGGTCGTACGACGCGGCACTGCTGTTTCGCACGCGGCCCGTCGAGCGCCGCATCGTGCCGATGTCGGTCGCCTTGCCGGTCGGCGCCGTCATCCTCGGCATCGTCGCCTGCATCGTTTGGGAGGTCGGCGGCGTCGTCGTCATGCTCGCGCGGTCGGGCATCAACCCGTTCACCTTCGTGCACCCCGAGGTGGTGACGCGCCCCCTGATCGCGGTGCTCGTCGTCAAATGCGCCGGCTTCGGCATCGCCATCTTTGCCGGCTCGGTCTCGGCGGCGCTGTCGACGCGCAACGACGGCGACGTCGGACGCGCCACCACCGACGCCGTCGTCCGCGGCACGCTGCTGTGCCTGCTGTTCAATCTCGTCGTCGATGTCATCTGGTTCTTGCTGTGAGCGCGCTCTCTCTCTCGCACCTGACGGTCGAGCTCGGCGGACGCGTCGTCATCGACGACGCCTCGCTCGACGTCGAATTCGGCGGCGTCACCGTCGTCGTCGGCAAGAGCGGCGCCGGCAAGAGCGTGCTGTTGAAGGCCGCCGCCGGACTGCTGGCGCGCAAGAGCGGTGAGGTGCGCATCGGCGCGCCGCCGCTGGTGTTCGTGCACCAGGACCCGGCCCTGCTCGACGACGTCGACGTCGAGCACAACATCACGCTGCCGGCGCGGGCCCGCGGCCTGCCTGCCGATGCCCAACCCTGGTTGTTGAAATTGCGCCTGGCCGATGTCGCGCACTTGTTGCCGTCGCGGTTGTCGCCGTCGCAGCAGCGGCGGGCGGCGCTGGCGCGGGCGCTGCTCTTGCGCCCCGGCGTGTTGATCGTCGACGAACCCACCACCGGCCTCGACCCCGTCGCCGGCGACGACGTCGACGACGCCCTCGGCAGCGTCGTCGACGAAGACGACGCCGCCGACAACGCTGCCGGCCGCGCCCTCGTCGTCATCACCCACCACCCGCGCACGCTGTCGCGCTTGATGGCCCTGCCCCGCTCGCGCCTCGTCGTCGTCGACGCCGGCCGCGTCACTGGAGGTGTCGCGTGAGCGAGACGCCGAAGAACGAGCCGCTGTTGTTGCAACCGTTGTCGGCCGAGCAGCTGGACCGGCGCCGCGCCGTCCGCGTCGGCGTCGTCGCCGTCGTCGCTTTGTTGCTGATGCTCGGCGCCTTTTGGATCACCGGTCCGCTGCGCGTGCTGAGCGGGCGCCACGTCGACGTCGACTTCGCCTTCTGCGGTCCGATCAAGCCGGGCGCGTCGGTGCGGCTGGCCGGCGTCGTCGTCGGCGTCGTCGACGACGTCGTCTTGCTCGCCGGACAAGACAAGGCCGCCGGGCCCAAGGCGATGGTGCGCGTCTCGGCCCGCGTCGAAGAGCGAGCGGCACATTTGCTCACCACTGGAACGCAGTTTTACGTGACCACATTGGGCGTGCTCGGTGAGCACTACCTCGACGTCGCGCCCGGCGACGGTGCGCCGCTCGCCGATGGCGCCAGAGTGGATGGAATCACGCTGGCGCGCGCCGATTTGTTGTTGCCCCGCGCCTCGGCGCTGCTCGACCGCGCCGACGATCTGCTGCCCTCGTCTCCTGAAGCGAAGCAGTTCATGACGACGGCGACGACGTTGATGGCGGCCCTCGACACGATCTTGAAAGACGACGAAGCGAAGGGACAGCTGAAAGACGGCGTGGCCGACGCCCGCGCCCTCGTCGAGGATCTGCGCGCGCTGGTGAAGGGCGCCGCCACCGGCATCGGCGACGGCAAGGCGCTGCGCAAAAGCCTCGAGGCGCTGCCGCCCGTGCTCGACAAGACGGGGCGCGTCGAAGACCAGCTGCTCGCCGCCGAGCTCG
>JANNAY010000219.1:0-7780 GCA_031384945.1 Deltaproteobacteria bacterium | reverse complement strand
CGGACGCCACCTCGGCCTCCGTGATCAGGCGTCGGCGCAGGAGCAATCGAGGCAGCCGTGGGTCGCGCAGACGGTGCACACGCGCTCGAGCTGTTCTTTGAGCGCCTGCCTCGCGCGGTGCAGGCGAACGCGGGCGGCGCCGGCGCTGATGCCGAGGTCGCCGGCGACGTCGACAACGGCGCGGTCGTCGAGGTCGACGGCCTTGAGAAGAGCGCGTTGATCGTCTTTGAGGAGCGGGAGCACGTCGTTGATGCAGGCGCAGATGGTGCGCATGGCCTCTGGCTCGAGCGCGACGTCGAGCCGCGCCTCGTGCTCGAGCGCCCGCGCTTCGGCACCACGCCGGCGGTAGTGGTCGACGAGCGCGTTGCGCAGCAAGCGGTAGAACCAAGCCACCGCGCGCTCGTCGTCCTTGAGCTGGCGTCGCTTCTCGAGGCTCGTCGCGAAGGCATCCTGAAGAATCTCTTCAGCGACGGCGCGGCTCTCGACGCGGCCAACGAGGAACGAGAGGAAGCGCTGGCGCTGCGCGAGCAGCGTCGTGGCCACGGGGTCGAGGGTGGGTGTCGGGTGCTCGTGCATGCAGCTCTCGCTGGGTCATGGGAGCGTCGCAGGCTCCGCGCAACCAGCAGCGCATTCGCAGCCGTCGCCGCCGCGACAGCAATCAGGCGCCGAAGACGACGGCGACGACGACGGCGACGACGAGGGCGACGACGAGGGAGACGAGCGTGCGCGGAATCATGCCGGTCCTGGGCCGGTGGGCGGCTGTGACGTCGACGAGACGTCACAGTGTGGCCGCACGGGTTCCACCTTCCTCGCGGATGGGGGCTTCCCCACCTCGTCGCGTTTGAGCACCCTTTCGCCATGGCGTTCGTTTTGCGTTCTCTCGCCGCTGGAGCCGTCGCTGTCGTCACCGCCTGCGTCGCAGCCCCGGAAGGCAAAAGCGAAGGGCCGTTTCCGACGTTGCCGGCGGGCGCGAGGGTTGAGCTCGAGGACGTCGCCGTCGCCTGGCCTCTGCCGCCTGGAACGGGCGCGTCCGAAGGCTTCCTCGGCCCGCTGCTCGACTGCGACGTCATCTCGGTCTTCGAGCCGCTGACGCGCACCGACGAACCCGCCGATCTCTGCACCTCGCTTGTCGTCACGGCGGCGCGCCTCGACGCCTGCGTCAACGAAGGCACCGACACGTGCCGCGCCGAGCTTCGCCTGTCTCTGCAACCGGTGTTCGACGGCGAGGCGCGCGACGCCGCGCTGCACGCCTTCTACGACGTCGACGAGCAGCCAGTGCTCGCCGCGATCGCGCAGCTGATGGCCCTTCGCCTCGAACGCAACGACGATGGTCGCGGCGCGCTGGGCGTTCATCGCCTGCTCGCCGACAACGACGGGCGGCGGGCCGTCGCAGGCATCTTCGAGAAGCTGCTCGACAAGGCGACGCTCGATCACGTCACGCAGATCACCGTGCATGGCGGCAACGCCGCCTGGACCTTCGAGTCCCGCTTCTTCACCGAGGGCGTCCCCGCCGAAGGCGACGCGAAGCTGCAGCATCTTCTGTCTGCGAGCGAATCCGTCATCGACATCAGCGTCGATCCGCCATCGGGCAGCGAGGATCAGTTCGAGGTGCTGCTCAAGGACGACGTCGCTGCGGCCGCATCGCTCGGGGAGCAACAGGCCGCCTTTGATCGCGCGGCGCGCGTCGAGCACCCCGACTTGCACACGATGAACACGCTCGACTGCGCCACCTGTCACGCGGCCGCGCCGGCGCGGGCGGCGGCGTTGGCGCGTTCGCCGCTGTCCCCGAGCCCCGACGCTTTTGCGTCTGAGCGCCACGATCTCACGCCCTCAGCCGTGTTCTCGAACCCGCAGTTCATTCACGCGTTCGCCTACCGCCTCGACACGCTCACCATCAACCAACGTCTGGTCAACGAAGCGGCAATCTCGGCCGACGTCGCCGACGCCCGCCTCACCGAAGAAGGAGTCCTCAAATGATCGCTCTCGTTTTGTTGCTCGCTGCCCCTGCTCAAGCGCCCGCCGGCTGGGCCTGCGCCGACGAAGCCTTCGCCGACGGCGTCTGCGACTGCGGCTGCGACGTCCGCGACGACGACTGCGACAGCGGCGAATTCGACGGCTGCGTCACCAACGGCTGCCCCGACGGCCGGGCGCCCTGGGAGCACCAGAACGACCAGTGCATGGCGAGCACGTGCGGCGACGGTTGGAAGGCCGACGACGAAGCCTGCGACGACTTCAACGCCCTCGCCTCGGGCGGCTGCAGCGCCGACTGCTCCGCCGTGAGCGACGGCTTCACATGCGGCGAGGCAGCAACCGGCTGCACCGAGGCGGCGGGCGAAGGCGAAGGCGAAGGCGAAGAAGGCGAAGGCGAAGAAGGCGAAGGCGAAGGCGAAGAAGGCGAAGGCGAAGACGACGGCGGCGATGCTGGCGGCTGCGCAGGCACGGGCGCCGGCCTTGCGTTCGCGCTCCTGCCGCTGCTGCGACGCCGAACCGCTTCGAGCCAGCGCTGAGCGGATCTGCTGTGATTTCGGGCGTTTGCGGGCCGAGAAAATTCCCGCAGGCTGGCGCGTGGAGTCTCGGATGAGCCACGGCAAACGAAACCACGCGATCCGGGCGCTGTACGAGCGCGAGCGTGAGCGTTTGTTTCGCGTCGCACTGCGCGTCAGCGGCGGGCGCCGCGCCTTTGCCGAAGACGTCGTGCACGACGTCTTCATCCAGCTGCTGCAGCGCTTCGACGACGTCGACGACGGCGCCGACCTCGGCGGCTGGCTCTACCGCTGCACGATGAACGGCTGCTTGTCGCGCCTGCGCAAAGAGGCCGTGCGCGCGCATCCGCTCGTCGCCTTTTTCGTCGGCAACAACGCCGTCGACGCGCCGTCAGCCGACGTGCGCGCCCGGCTCGACGCGGCCCAGCGCGACGCCATCGACGCGCTGGCGCTCTTGCCGTCGCGCGAGCGGGTGGCGTTCTGCATGGTCCGACTCGACGACGCCGCGCTGAAAGATGTCGCTGCGGTGTTGCAGTGCTCGGTGCCCACCGCGTGCAAGCTCGTGCAGCGCGCCGAAAAGACGCTGCAACAACATGGCTGGGGTGGGACGACGTCGACGTCGACGGCTGCGCTGCTCTCTTCTTCTGCGGCTGTTGAGGTCGCCCATGTCTGAGCCGCGCGATCTCGTGAAAGAACTGACCCGCGTCGACGATGCGTTCGCCGCGCTCAAACCCTCGCGCGACGACGAGTTGCTGTCGCTTCTCGATGAAGACCGCGTGGCCCGCGGCGCCCGCTCCGGCAGCGGCGCCCTCGTCGCCGCTGGCGTCGCCTGCGCCCTCGTCGTCGGCGTCTTCTTCTTCTTCTCTTCTTCGTCTTCTTCGTCTTCGTCTGCGCCCACCGCGCTGGCGACGACGACCCCGGCCGCTCCTGCTGCCACGCCGTCGCCGATCGCCGTCGCCCCTGCCCCGACGCCGACGACGCCGACGACGACGACGACGACGATGCCGATGCCGATGCCGACGACGATGCCGCCGACGATGGCGCCGACGCCCGCGCCACTGCGCCTCGCCACCGTGCCTGTGCCAGCGACGCGACCGCTCTTGCCGCGCCAGCGCGACGACGACACCGGCCTCATCGCCATGCCGGGCAAAGGCGAACACCACAGCGTCGACGTCAACGTCGCGGTCGTCGGCGTCGGCGGCGCCAGCGACGTCGCCCTCAGCGACGACGACGTCGAAGCCGGCCTCGACGACGTGCGCGGGCTGCGGTCACGCGGCGACTTCACCTCAGCGGCGCGCGCCGTCGAGCAGCTGTTGGCCAAGAAGCCGGGGCTGCGGGCGCAAGACACGCTTGGCTACGAGCGGGCGCTGCTGTTGGCGCGGGCCCACGACGACGACGGCGCCTGCGCGGCGTTGCGGGCGCACCAGGCGCAGTTTCCCCGCAGCGAGAACGCCGCCGACGTGACGGCCCGCTTGTCGCGCTGCCCGTGAAGCGCGTCGTCGTCGCCACGGCGCTGCTCTTGGCCCTGGGCTGCGGTGTGGGCTGCGGTGTGCAGCAGATCGAGCATGAGCCGCGGCCCGAAGACGTGGCCGACGACGACGGCGACGGCCTCGACGACGTCGACGAAGCCACGGCCGGATCGGATCCAAACGATCCCGACAGCGACGACGATGGCGTCATCGACGGTGCCGAGCTCGACGCCGGCACCGATCCGAACCTCGGCGACAGCGACGGCGACGGCCTCGACGACCGCGAAGAGCGCGAGCGCGGCACCGACGGCGCCGACGCCGACAGCGACGACGACGGCCTCGACGACGGCGCCGAAGACAGCTTCGGCACCGACCCCAGAAACGCCGACGGCGACGACGACGGCCTCAGCGACGGCGACGAGGTCGTCACGTTTCACACCGACCCGCACCGACCCGACAGCGACGAAGACGGCATCGACGACGGCGAAGAAGCCGGCGCCGGCACCGACCCCAACAGCACCGACAGCGACGGCGACGGACTCACCGACGACTTTGAGCGCGATCTCGGCACCGACCCGAACCGGGCCGACACCGACGACGACGGCCTCACCGACATCGACGAATTGCAAAACGGCTCGAGCCCGACCGCCGCCGACACCGACGACGACGGCCTCGACGACGCTGACGAGCGCCGGCTCGGCACCAAGCCCGACGACGCCGACAGCGACGACGACGGCGTCAGCGACTTCGACGAATTCATCAACGGCACCGATCCCAACGTCGCGGATCCGCCGTGATCTGCGGGGAAGAAAATTCCAGGCGGCTGGCGCGTGGAGAGAACAGAAGCCGCTCGCGACGACGCGAACGACGCCATCCAACGCTGACCCTGAGGAGGATCTCGTGAAGAGAGTCCGTTCGCTGTTTCGTTCATTCGCCCCGCTCGCCTTCGCCCTCCCCCTCGTCGCCGCCAACGCCGACGACTGCACCGTCCGCCTCGTCATCGACGACGGCGACAGCGCCGACGAAGGCGAGGCCGACGACGACGGCGACGGCCTGACCAACCAGGAAGAAGAAGACGGCGGCACCGATCCGCAGAACGTCGACAGCGACGGCGACGGCATCATCGACTGCGACGACGACCACGACGACGGCGACGACGGCGACGACGGCGAAGACGACTACGACGACACCGACAGCGACGGCGACGGCCTCGCCGACGTCGAAGAAGAAGAGCTCGGCACCGACCCGCAAAACCCGGACACCGACGGCGACGGCGTCCTCGATCCAGAAGACGACGACACCTGGGTCCGCTTCACGCAAGACAGCGACGGCGACGGGCTCAGCGACAGCGACGAAGAGATCTTCGGCAGCGACCCGTTCAACCCCGACACCGACGGCGACGGCATCGACGACGCCAACGACGAAGACACGTGGAGCCCGGACGGCGAAGGCGACCGCGACAGCGACGGCGACGGCATCCCCGACGAAGCCGAAGCCGACTACGGCTGGGACCCGAACAACCCCGACACCGACGGCGACGGCCTCGGCGACCTCGACGAGATCTTCGAAGGCACCGACCCGGCCAACGCCGACAGCGACGGCGACAACATCGGCGACAGCGAAGACGAAGACACCGGCAGCGACGCCGACGGCGACGGCCTCGCCGACGGCTTCGAGAGCAACTGGATCGGCACCGACGCCAACAACGCCGACACCGACGGCGACGGCGTCAGCGACGGTGAAGAGCTCTACGAGCAGGGCACCGATCCGCTCGACCCCACCAACGGCGGCAATGGCGGCGAGAACCAAGAGCCCGGCGACCCCGACGAATGCGGCGACCACGACGGCGACGGCCGCCCCGACTGCAACCCGTGAGCGCTCTCTGACGACGTCAGCGTGAGAAAGGGCCCGCAGCGCGACTGCGGGCTCTTTCTTTTTGGAGAGCCCGGCGGTTCGCATTTCTGCACGTGTGCGCGACGCGCTTCACCCGGTTGCGAAGAGCGCGCGCCTCGGACACGTCGACACACCATGACCGATCCGACGAAGACGCCGCCGACGACGACGACCGCTGCTGCTGCTGCTGAGGGCGGCGCACCCCGCGAGCAGGGGCTGAACTTCATCGAAGAGATCATCGAGGCCGACAACCAGAGCGGCAAACACGGCGGCGCCGTCGTCACGCGCTTTCCTCCCGAGCCCAATGGCTGGCTGCACATCGGCCACGCCAAATCGATCTGTCTGAACTTTGGCCTGGGGCTCAAGTACGCGGGCCGCACGCACCTGTGCTTCGACGACACCAACCCGCTGACCGAAGAGGTCGAGTACGTCGAAGCAATCAAGAATGATGTGAAGTGGCTCGGTTTCGATTGGAACGAGCACCTCTATTACGCCTCTGACTACTTCGAAAAGATGTACCTCTTTGGCGAAGAGCTGATCAAGATGGGCAAGGCGTACGTCTGCTCGCTCACCGCCGAGCAGACGTCTGAGTACCGCGGCGACTTTCACAAGCCCGGCAAGAACAGCCCGTACCGCGATCGCTCTGTCGATGAGAACCTGCAGATGTTTCGCGACATGCGCGCCGGCAAATACAAAGACGGCGAGCACACCCTGCGCCTGAAGATCGACATGGCCTCGGGCAACCCGAACATGCGCGACCCGCCGGTGTATCGCATTCGCCGCGCGCACCACTGGCGTTCACATGACACCTGGTGCATCTACCCGCTCTACGACTACGCCCACTGCATCAGCGACGCGATGGAGAGCATTACCCACTCCATCTGCACGCTGGAATTTGAGAGCCACCGGCCCCTGTACGACTGGGTGCTCGAGCAGCTGAAGCTCATCCCCGATGGCGCGCCGGTGAAGCGTCCGCCGGGCAACCCGCGTCAGATTGAATTCGCGCGTCTCAAGCTGACCTACACGGTCATGAGCAAGCGCAAGCTGTTGCAGTTGGTCAACGAAAAACACGTCAATGGTTGGGACGACCCGCGCATGCTAACCATCGCCGGTCTGCGCCGCCGCGGCTACACCGCCGACGCCATCCGCGCCTTTGCCACCTCCGTCGGCGTCACCAAGAACGACTCGTGGATCGACTTCTCCGTCCTCGAGGGTTGCATCCGCGAAGACCTCAACCTGCGCGCGCCCCGGGCGATGGCCGTGCTGCGCCCGCTCAAGCTGATCATCGAGAATTACCCCGAGGGACAGAGCGAAGAGGTCGACGTTCAGAACCATCCTTTGAAGCCCGAGCTTGGCACCCGCAAGGTGCCGTTTGGTCGCGAGATCTTCATTGAACGCGAAGACTTTGAAGAGGTCGCCCCCAAGGGTTTCTTTCGCCTGACGCCGGGCAAAGAGGTGCGCTTGCGCGGCGCCTACTTCGTCAAGGCCGACAGCGTCGTCAAAGACAACGACGGCAACGTCGTCGCCGTGAAGTGCACCTACGACCCGGCCACCAAGGGCGGCGACTCTCCCGACGGCCGCAAGGTCAAGGGCACGCTGCACTGGGTGAACGCCGCGACGGCGAAGGATGTGACGGTCCGCCTCTTCGACCGCTTGTTCTCGATCGAGCAGCCCGGTGAAGAGCGCGACTTCTTGCTCGACATCAACCCGAAGAACCTCGAGACCGTCACCGCCAAGGCCGAGCCGATGTTGGCCTCAGCGACGTCGGGCCAGCACTTCCAGTGGGAGCGCACGGGCTACTTCTGCGTCGACAACAAAGACAGCGTCGCCGGCGCCCCCGTCTTCAACCGCGTCGTCGGCCTCAAAGACGGCTGGTCGAAAGAGCAGAAGAAGGGCTGACGCGAGCGAGGGTGTGTCGCGCGCGTGGCACTGGGA
>JANNAY010000215.1:0-3918 GCA_031384945.1 Deltaproteobacteria bacterium | reverse complement strand
GCCAGCGCCGCCGTAGACCTGCAGCGAAGCATTGAGAAGCTCGTAGGTCTTCTCTGAATTGTATCCCTTGATCAAGGGCAGCAGCAGGTCGTTTCTGGCCTCGAGGGCGTTCTTGGCTTCGTCGGCCTCGCCGTGGCCGTGGCCGCCGGCGAGCTCGATCTGGTCTTGAATGAAGGCGCCGTAGAAGACGAGGGCGCGCATGCCTTCGCTGACCGACTTCTGCAGCATGAGCGAGCGACGCACGTCGGGGTGCTCGATGATGCGGACGCGCGGCGACGCTTTGTCCATGATCTTCAACATGTTGCCGCCCTGCACGCGGTCTTTCGCGTACGAGAGCGCGTTCAAGTACGCCGTCGACGCCGTCGCCATCGACTTCACGCCGATGAACATGCGGGCCTGCTCGATGACGCGAAACATCTGGGCGATGCCGTCGTGCACTTCGCCGACGAGGTAGCCGGTGGCGGGGGTTTCGCCGCCGAACTCCATCACGCAGGTGGCCGAGGCCTTGATGCCCATCTTGTGCTCGATCGACGTCGTGACGACGCCGTTGCGCGCGCCGAGGCTGCCGTCGTCGTTGACGTGAAACTTGGGCACGATGAACAGCGAGAGGCCCTTGGTGCCGAGCTTCGCGCCCTCAGGACGCGCGAGCACGAGGTGCACGATGTTGTCGGTGCCGTCGAAGTCGCCGTTGGTGATCCAGCACTTGGTGCCCGTGATCTCCCAGATGTCGTCTTTGATGTGCTTCGCCTTTGCGCGCGCCTCGCCGACGTCGCTGCCTGCCTGCGGCTCAGAGAGCTGCATGGTGCCGCCCCATCCTTTCTCGAGGATGGGCTGCACGAAGCGCTTCTTCTGCGCCTCGCTGCCGAGCGCGTCGATGATGCGGGCGATGAAGGTGCCGAAGCCGTAGAACGCGACGGCGGGGTTGCTGCCGACGCTCATCTCGATCGCCGACCAACAGATCGACGGCGGGGCGCCGACGCCGCCCAGGCGCTCGGGCACCTCGAGGTACTGCCAGCCGCCTTCGAACCAGGCCTTGAGCGACTTCTTGATGCCCTCGGGCAGCGTGACGTTGCCCTTCTCGTCGAGCTTGAGCGGCGTGCGATCGCCCTCGGCGAACGACGCGGCCAGCTGCGTCTCGGCCAGCTTCTTCACCTGCTCGAGCGAGTCGCGCATGGTGGCTTCGTCGAGGTTGGCGAACGGGCCTTTGCCCAGCACGTTGCGGCCAACGTCGAGCACCTCGAAGAGGTTGAAGAACGCGTCGCGCAGGTTGGCTTTGTAGTGGGGTGCGTTGGCCATGACGTCTTCGGCTCCGGCTCGTCCCGCCCCGTCGTCGTTCCAGAATTTGGACCGATCGTTTCAGGTGCAGGCGTGATTGTTGACTGCAATGTCAATGTAGCATGACGCACCGCATCGAGCAACGCTTGCCGTCGTGGATCCGGGTCCTGGATCACGTCAGCGGACGGATGGCCCTCCGCTCTGAGCTCCAACGCGAAACTTGCCGAGTCGCCCTGCGGTCGTTGAAGCTGCGCCCATGACGACGAGAAATGATGGCCAGGCCGAAATGCCTACGTCGCTCCCAAAGCCTCACTCCGTGCCAGGCCGTTTCGCGCAACGCGGGCCGTTTCGGCGGCCATCATGACGATGACGACGCCTCCTGCTCAGGCGGGCACCGCACAACAGGCAGAGCGACTCTGGGTCACCGCCCACGAGCACGTGCGCCGCGGCGACTTCGCTGCCGCCACCCGCGACCTCTCGCAGGCCTTCGCGATCTTGCAGGCGTTGAAAGACCCGCGCCTCGCCGAGGTCCACAAGCGGTGGACAGAGGTGCACAAGCTCTACGTCGAAGATGGCGCTCGCGCCGTGCCGTCGGCGGCCGCGCAAAAGGCGGCGCCGGCGCCGAACCTCGAAGCCGAAGCCGAGGCCGCTGCCAACGCCGGCAACCTCGAGCAGGCGATCCAGCTCTACGAAAAGGCCCTCGCCAAGCAGCCGCAGAACGAGCTCGTCGCCGAGCGCCTCGTCGAGCTGCGCGCCGCGCGCCCCCGCGCCGCCGAGCTGATCGAGAGGCCGACAGAGCAGCCGCGCCCTGCCCCCGTCGTCGACGAAGCCGCTCAACGCGACGCCGCCATCGCCGTCGCCGCCGCCGAAGAAGAAGCCCCCGTCGACGCCGTCGCCGCCGCTGCCGCCACCATCGAAGCCAACGACGCCGTCGTCGCCGCTGCCAGCGTCGTCGAACACGTCCCCGTCGTCGCCGTCCCCGTCGTCGGCGGCAAAGAAGACCTCGAGCTCGAAGCAGGACCCGACCTCGACATCCACGACCGCCAGACCCTCGTGCCGCAGGCCGCGTCGACGAACGCGTCGACCGCGCCCCGAGAAGCGCCGCCGATGGACGCCGACGACGCCCCCATCGGCATGGGATCCCTCGACGTCGCCATCGACATGGGCGAGGCCGTCTCGCACTTCGTCGCCGACGAGCTGCCGGTGCAGTCGGCGCCCGCGGCTTCGTCGACGCCCGCTCCCGCAGCGTCGTCGGGCGCGGTGGCCGCGGATTCGCCGTTGTGGTCGTCGCCCGCAGCGTCGTTGCCCGCGTCAGCGCCGGTGGCGTCGTCAGAGCACGGCGACGATGCGGTCGAGATCCTCGAAGAGCTGTTGAAGCGCGTGCACCACAACCGCCGCTTCGCCGCCTGAGCCGTGGACATCGACCTCGACCTCGTCAGGGCGGCCGTCGCCCGGCGCGCGCTCTTCACGGTCCCGTCGGCCACGTCGGTGCGCCGCCTCGTCGACGGCTCCGGTGACGACCTCGACGGCGTCGTCGTCGACCGCTACGGCGACGTTGTCCGCATCGAGCTGTGGGCCGGTGAATGGCCCGCCAACCTCGACGCTGTCGCCAAGGTTTTTGACCCCGCCGCCGTCGTCGCCGTCTTGCGCTTCGGTGCCGGCAAGAGCGAACAGCGCGTGCTGCGCGGCGCCGTCCCTGAGGCCCACGTCGTCGTCGAGGACGGGATGCGGTTGTTGGTGCGCGCCGCCGACGAAGCAGCGGTCGGCAGCGGCGTCTTCGTCGACCAACGCGTCGGCCGCCGCATCGTGCGCGACGCGGCCCGCGGCAAGGTCGTCGTCAACTTGTTCGCCCACGCCGGCGCGTTCGGCGTCGCCGCTGCTGTCGGCGGCGCCGCCCGCGTCGACCACGTCGACATGGCGAAGAAGTGCGCGCCGTGGGCCGCCACGAACCTGGCGTTGAACGGCATCGATCCGCGGCAGCACCGCTTCATCGTCGACGACGCGCTGCACGTGCTCACCAAGCTCTCGAGAAAACCGAAGTCCGTCGGCGTCCTCGTCGTCGATCCGCCGACGCAGGCGATCCGCAAAGACGGCACGCGCTTCAAGCTCGCATCGTCGCTCGAAGATCTCGCCGAGCAGGCGTGTCGCGCCCTCGACGACAGCGGCGTGCTGTTGCTCTCGTGCAACGACCGCGACGTCTCGGTCGCCCGCGTCGTCGAGCTCGCGCAGCGCGGGGCGTATGGCGCTGGGCGCGATGTGCTGTCGGCCGAAGAGCTGCCGCTGCCTGACGACGTCACCAGCCAGCATGTCGGCGGGCGCGCGCGTCCGATGCGCGGCTGCGTGCTGCGGCTGCGTTGAACCGCGCCCGCCCGCGGACCTCACAGCTCCAAAGCCTGAAGGCCCCCCTGGCCCCCCGAAACCGGGGGGAAGTCGACACCCGTGACGGCATCGAGACTGAGACGGGGCGCTCGAAGCTGCAGCCTCCCGCGGGTGTGCATTTCCCCCCCCGGTTTCGGGGGGCCAGGGGGGCCTTTCGTCGACGACGATGCCGCTGCTCTTCGGTTAGATGAGGCCGCGGGGAGGAGACGGAGCCGGGGACGTCGACGCAGCGCGCCGAGCAGACGACGCCGGGGCAGATCGGGC
>JANNAY010000191.1:0-2745 GCA_031384945.1 Deltaproteobacteria bacterium | reverse complement strand
CGCCGACATCGACGACGACGCCGGCGCCTTCGTGGCCGAAGATGACGGGAAAGAGTCCTTCGGGGTCGGCGCCGCTGCGGGTGAATTCGTCGGTGTGGCAGACGCCGGTGGCTTTGATCTCGACGAGCACTTCGCCGGCGGCGGGGCCTTCGAGGTCGACCTCTTCGACGACGAGGGGCTTGCCAGCTTCGTAGCAGACGGCGGCTTTGGTCTTCATGGCAGGCGCATGGCTCAACAGACGGACAAGCAAAAGTCTTCAACGAGCGTGTGCACGCCCTGCAGTCGTCTGCCTCGCCTTTGCCTTCGCTTTCATTGGCTTTTTCGACGGAGCAATTAGCACTTCCGCTGGTATCTTGAGCTCTGCATGCAACCGGCGAATCATCGTCAAACTCAGGGCGCGGCGACGGTGCATCACTTCACTCGCTCGAGCGCCAGACCCCAACGTTCGACCGAGGTCTGCCTGCGACATGCCGAGCTGCTCGAGGCGAAAGCGAATCGCCGCGATGGGATCGGGCGACGGCAGCGCATGGTGCTCGCGCTCGTAGAGCTCGACGAGAACGGCGAGCAACTCCAGCCTTTCTTGCGCGGCGTTGCTCTCGTTCGCCCAGAGCGCATCGATCTCGGCAAGGGCCGCCGTGTGATCGGCCTCAGACCGAAGGAGATGAAGCGGGGCTTGTTTCAATTTGGCCATCTCAAACCTCTTCGGCATTCACTTTGTCGTACTCAGCGTGAGTACCAACAAATCTGATGTAGACAACTTTCGTCTTGTATTGAATTGCCACGATGAGGCGAAGCGTGTTGCCCTTGATGTTGAAGACAGCCCGGTCGCCGGCGAGGATCGACGCTGACGGATACGCCTGTTTGATGTCGTTCGGCCCGCACCAGTCGGCGGCCTCAGCTTCTTTGAACCAAGCCGCCAGGGGCCCCTCTGCCGCGGCGTTGCCGTTCTCCCAGAAGTCTCGCAGTCGCTTCCGCGCAATCACTCGCACCTCGTCATCGTAGCCTGTTCCCAAATTGGGATCAAGCTGGCGAACCCAACGAACGTCATCCGCGGCGCGCGACGATCGCGAGGTTTCTGGGGCTGACGTCGGCGGAAAAGGCGACGCCGACGTCGACGTCGAAGCCGCGGTCGGCGAGCGAGGCGGCGCGGTCGCAGCAGACGAAGATCTCGACGACGCGGGCCAACATCGTGCGCGGCAACGCCAGCCGGCGGAACTGCCCGTGCAGCGTCGTCGCGGCGGCAAAGGCGGCGTCGATGGCGGCGGCGCCGGGCACGGCGAGACCGCGCAGCGCGAACGCGCGGGCGACGAGCGCTGGCAGCGGTTCGTGGGCGGCGCGGCGGTTGAGTCCCTCGAGCTCGGCGCGCGGTCTGACGTCGACGCCGGCGCTGGACAGCAGCAGACGCAGGGCGATGCGCCGCGTGCGGCCGGTGAGGTTGTCGGCGCGGGCGGCCTCTTTGCCGTCGTCGCGGGGCGTCAGGTTCGACAAGCCGAGCAGTTCTTTCGGCAGCGACAACCGCTCGTCGTCGACGGAGAGCGGGCGCCGCGCCAGCGCGCGTTGCTTCTGCAAGCAGCAGCCGACGAAGACGAGTCCGACGTTGCCCTCGGCAGCGCCGACTGCGCGGGCAGCGACGTCGCCGAGCTCGCCGCAGGCGTGGAGGCCGACGACGACGTCTCCGACAGCGACGACGAATTCGCCGCTGACGACGTCGGCGACTTCGAAGTCGACGTCGACGCCGTCGGCGACAGCGAGGGCGCGCGCCCGCGCCGCCAACGCCACATCGCGCTCGAGCCCCACCACGCGACGCTGCAGCGCCTTGGCCAACGCCCGCGTCAGGTGCCCGTGGCCGGATCCGACGTCGACGACGCGGCCGCCGCCAGCGCCGACAGAGCCGACGACGCCGGCGACGAGGCCGGCGACGGCGTCGATCTGCGTTTGCTTCGTCGGCGTCTCGTGTCGCCGCGCGGCGCCGTCATCGCGGGTGCCGAGCACTGGCAACACACACACCGCGCGCACGTCGTCGACGAAGGCGCGCAATGACGACGGCGCATCGCCCCAATCGGCCGCAGCGCCCTGCCCCTCACGCAAGCCCAACGTCACATCGTCGAGCCCCAACAGGTACCCACTCCAATCCCGCGGAGGGAGGGGCGGGGCTTGCCCCCGCCCTTCTTCCCATCCACCGCCCACAGCGACGTCAGGACGGGAGTCGAGCAGGTCGCGGTGCGCCGCGAGCAGCGCCGAAGCGCGCGCGCGCGCACCGCGGTCCATCAGAGCGGAGGCATCGGCTCGACGCCCAGGGCCGCGAGCAAGAAGGTCCAGCGGTCGGCGGCCTCTTCGATGACCTTCGTCGTCGGCTTGCCGGCACCGTGGCCCGCTTTGACGTCGACACGGATCAAGATCGGGGCGTCGCCGGCCTGGGCCTCTTGCATCGCCGCCGTGTACTTGAAGCTGTGCGCGGGGACGACGCGGTCGTCGTGGTCGGCGGTGGTGACGAGCACCGACGGATACTTCACGCCCTTGCCGACGTTGGCCTCAGCGACGTGCAAGGGCGAGTAGCCCTTCAAGTAGGCGAGCATGTTTTTGTCGTCTGACGATCCGTACTCGTTGACCCAGGCGTGGCCGATGGTGAACTTGTGAAAGCGCAGCATGTCCATCACACCGACCATGCAAACGCCGGCGGCGAAGAGCTCGGGGTGCTGGTTGATGCTGGCGCCGCACAAGAGGCCGCCGTTGCTGCCGCCACCG
>JANNAY010000188.1:0-23243 GCA_031384945.1 Deltaproteobacteria bacterium | reverse complement strand
TCCTCGCGCGCGCGACGATGCTGCGGGGCTCGATTTCCCCCCGGTTTCGGGGGGGCAGGGGGGCGGCGCGGTGCGGCTGGGTGCGCGCATCATGGCGCGTGCTCGAGGCGCCAGACCTGGGCTTCGCCGCTGGCCAATTCTTCGACGACGAGGACGTCGAGGCGGGCGTCGTAGTCGACGTGGCCGGCAGCGATGCCGACGATGGAGCCGCCCGACAGCGGGCTCTTCAACAGCACCGTCGACGACGACAAACCCGGACCGGGACGGCGCAAGACCAGCTGATCGGGCTCGCCCGGCGACGACGCCGACGACGTCACCAACTCAGGATCGCCGTCGCCGTCGACGTCGACCAACAAGATGCGGTCGCCGGCGCGATCGGGGGCCAGGGGTTGCAACGCGCCGTCTTCGTCGCGGGCCAGCAGCGAACCGTCTTCGGCGACGAAGATCCACGCGTCGCCCGTCGGGTAGCGCACGAGGTCGCGCAACCGCAGCGGCAACCCCGGCACGACAGAGTCGATGCCGCCCGGCGACACCAGCGGCAGCGACAACACCGGCGACCCGAAGCGCCAGTGGAGCGCCAGCGGTCCATCGCGGTTCGAGACCGAGCGCAGCGGCACGCGTTCTTCGGGGGCGGCTTTGACGGCGTCTCTCAGCCCGCCTCTGACGTCGACGACGACGCTGTGACCGGCAGACGTCGCCGCCCACACGCTGTGGCTGCGCTCGCCCTTCTCGGTCTGCACGGCGACGAGCCAGCCGAGGGCGACGCGCGGCCAGCGCTTCTCGGGCAAGGGAAACGGCCCCGCGAGCCGCTCGAGCCGCGGGCTGTCGTCGACGCGAAACACCTCGACGCCGCAGCGCGACAGCACGGCGAGCTCGAGCGCAGGGTCACCGTCGAGGTCGACCAGCGCGACGTCGAGCACCGGACACTGCACGGGCATCGGCAGCGTGCCTTTGCGCTCGAGCAGAAACCGACCCTGCGCTGATTTGCCGACAGCACCGAGAGCAGCCGACAGCTCGCGATCGATGTGGGCGCTGACGACGATGGTCGACGGCGCGTCGAGGCCCGGTCCGTCGACGACGATGACGGCCCACAGCGTGCCTGCTTCTTCGCTGAGGGCGAGCCGTGCCTTGAGCGGCGCGTCGGCGGCCCACTGCTGCTTGAGCGCCTTCTTGATGCGCGGCACGAGCACGGTGCGCGCCTTTTGCAAGTCGACGCCGCGGCTGTCGTCGAGCAGCACGCGCACGGGTCCTCTCCATCCTTCGGCGGCGGCGCGGGCGACGACGGCGCCAGCGACGGCGTCGGCGAAGGATTGGACGGATCCGGCGTCGTCGGCGGCGCGCGCGTCGACGCTGACGGCGCAGAGGGCGCCGACGACGACAACGCAGCAGGAGACAACGAAGGCGCGCACGCAGGCACCTTGAACCACTGGACCGGGCCCCGGCAATCCCGCCAGCCGTCCTGACGCCCATGCTGACGCCATCCTGACGCCCATCCCGCCGGCTGTCCCGACGACATTCGCGACGTCGACAGGGCCAACGAGAGCCACGTTTCAACTGCGCCGGCGACCTGCCGTAGCGTCGACCATGCGCGCCGCCTTCTGCTCGTTCTCCTCCTGCTTCTTCGTCTCCTGCGTCTGCGCCTGCATCGTCAGCGTCTCCTGCGACGTCGCCGGCGAAGGCGAAGAAGGCGAAGGAGACGAAGGCGAAGGAGAAGGCGAAGGAGAAGGCGAAGGAGAAGGCGAAGGAGAAGGCGAACCCGCACCGGTGTGCCCCGACCCATTGCCCGTCGTCGACGTCAGCGCCGCCACCGTGATCAGCGACTGCAGCGAAGCCGCGGTGAAGCTCGCGTTCGCATCGGTGCAAGAGGCCGGCGGCGGCGTCATCACCTTCGACTGCGGACCGGACCCGGTGACCATCGCGCTGACGGCGCCGCTGGTGGTCGACACCGACCTCGTCGTCGACGGCGGCGGTCTGGTGACCCTCGACGGACAAGCGAGCACGCGCCTCATCGAAGTGGCGTCGACGTTCGACACAGACACGCCGCGGCTGACGCTGCAGCGACTGACGTTCAGGCGCGGGCAGGGCGCCGAGAGCAATGGCGACGCCAACGTCGGCGCGGGCGGCGGCGCGGTCTTTCGCACCGGCGGCTCGCTCGACGTCGTCGACTGCGTCTTCGAAGACAACCACGGTGCCGACGTCGGACAAGACACGGCCGGCGGCGCCATCTTCTCGCTCGGCGGCGGCTTCACCACGATCGTGGGGTCGACGTTTCGCAACAACAGCGCCAGCAACGGCGGCGCCGTCGGCAACCTCGGCAACGACCTCGTCGTCGTCAACTCTGTCTTTTCCGACAACGTCGCCAGCGGCAACGGCGGCAACCCCGGCAACGGCGGCAACGGCGGCACCCTCTCGATCGACGGCGAGGGACGCGAGGTGCAGCTGTGCGGCGTGCGCATCGAAGGCAGCAGCGCCAACGCGTTCGGCGGCGCCGTCTTTCGCGTCAGCTACCAGGGCACCGAGCCCACCGTGATCGAGCGGACGGTCATCCGCGACGCCGTCATCGCCGATCGCCCGCGCGAAGAGGGCCCGTCGATGGCGGGCGGGCTGTACCTGCAGAACACCACGGTGACGATGTCTGCGTCGACGGTGCTGTCGTCGTCGGCGGCGGCGGCGGGCGGCGCCTACTTCGGTCCGGGATCGACGGTGAACCTCGAGAACGTCTCGTTCATCGACAACGTCGCCGGCAGCTCTCTCGGCGGTGGCGTCTTCTTCGACGGCGTCGTCGCGGGCGCTGTCGTCAACTGCACCTTCGCCGGCAACGCCGCCCCCGGCGAGGTCGCCTTTGGCGGCGCCATCGTCGGCGACGGATCGAACCTGACCATGCGCAACACGCTCATCGTCGACAACGTCGCCGGCAATGCCTTCACCCCCATCTCGTGCACCACCAGGCTCGACGACGGCAGCGGATCGTTTCAGTTCCCCGTCGTGCGCGGCGGCGGCGGCAGCGACGACCCCGACGCCTTGTGCGCTGGCGGCATCAGCGTCGTCGACGTCGACCTCGAAGACGTCGACGACAGCGGCGTCGTGCCGGTGCGCATCCCGGTCGCTGGTGGCGCGGCGGCTGTGGCGGGCCGCGACTGTCCGGCCGCCGACGCGCTCGGCAACGCCCGCGCCGCGGCGAGTTGCACCAGCGGCGCCGTCGAATCGCCGTGATCGTTCCGACCGACGGCGGAGCGGTGCAAGAGCGCAGCGCCGTTTCACGCTAGGCTCACGGCCCTCGCGAGGTGGACGTGGGTTTCGTCAACGATGAGAGTCACCATCCGGTGCTGCTGACGACGTGGTCCGGTGAGACGACGCTGCCTGATGTCGACGCCTACAACGTGTGGATGGACGCCCACATCGAGAAGGCGCGGCTCGGCCGGTACAAGATCGCGCTCATCTCAGACGCCGTCGCCGTGACGCGCACGCCACCCGAGGTGCGCCGGGCGTTCTCGGTCAAAGACGTTTCGCACGACCTCGTCGCTGGCACCTGGGTGGTCAGCGCCAGCGCCATCATGCGTGGCGTGATGGCCGCCATGCGCTGGGTGAACCCGGCGATGGCCAACGTCCGCATGGTGGCCACCCTCGACGAAGCCCTCCTGCAGGCGAAAGCGGCGCTGGCGGAGAAGTAGGACGCGGGTAACCTGCGCGCGTGTTTGTCGCCGTCGCCGCTTTTTTGTTGACCCAGACGCTGACGAAGCCGCCGGTGCTGCTCGAGGGCGCGCCACCCGCGCACCCCGCAGCAGCCAAAGACAGCGCCGCCACCGTCGACCTCGCCATCGTTATCGACGAAAAAGGCGCCGTCGCCCGCGTCGACGTCGTCACCGTCGACGCCGCCAGCAACGCAGACGACTTCGCCTGGGCCGCCCTCGGCGCCGCCTGCGGCTTCGTCTTCGCCCCCGCCGAGGTCGACGGCGCAGCCGCCACCGTCTCGGTCAACCAGCAGCTGCGCTTCGAGCCCGTCGTCAGCGCGACGACCGAGCCGCCGCCGACGACGACGACGACGCCGACGAAGACACCGACGACGACGACGACGACGACGACGTTCGCGACCGGCGCGCTGATGGGACGCGTGCGCGCGCAAGGCACCGTGGTGCCGCTGCCAGCGTCGCTGCACCTGTCGTCGAACCGGCGCGCCGAAGAACAAGCCGCCGGCCGCGACGACGAACGCGACGTCGAGGCCGACGAAGACGGCCGCTTCGCCGTCAAGGTCGCCGAAGGTCCGTGGCACGTCGAAGTCAGCTTCACCGGCCACGACGCCAGCATCGTCGACGTCTACGTCTCTGGCGGCGCCGTCGAAGTGCTCGACGTCGCCCTGCACCCGCGCGAAGCCAACGGCTTCGAGACCGTGGTGCGGGCCGCGCGCACGCCGCCGCCGGTGTCGCGCGTGTCGCTGTCGCGCGCCGAAGTGACTGGAATTCCGGGTACCTACGGTGACGCGCTGCGGGTGCTCGAGTCGCTGCCCGGCGTCGCGCGCGCGCCGCTGCTGGGCGGCGCGCTGCTGGTGCGCGGCGGCTTGCCCGCCGACACGCAGGTCATGATCGAGGGTGTGCCGGTGCCGACCCTCTACCACTTCGGTGGACTGCGCTCGGTCATCAACGGCGCGTTCGTCGAAGAGATCCAGTTCATGCCCGGCGGGTTTCCCGTCAAATACGGCAACGCCACCGCCGGCGTCGTCGACGTCACGACGCACGCGCTGCAGGCCGATCCGTTCGAGGCGAAGTTCAGCGTCGACTTGCTCGACGTCGGCTTCTTCTTCGGCGGCACTGCCAAGCTCAGCGAGGTCACGGCGCTGCAGCTGCCCGACGTGCGCGTGGGCTTCGCCGCGCGGCGCAGCCACACCGAGATCCCCGGCAGCCTCGTGCTGGCGACGACGACGGCGTTTCAGCTGCCGTTGAACTTCTTGCCGGTGCCCTCTTGGTACGACTGGCAATTCAAGCTCGAGAGCGATGTCAGCGACCAGGTCACGCTGGCGCTCTTCGCTTTCGGCGCCGAAGACCAGTTCGCCTTTTTGGGCGAGCCGCCCAACCTCGGCCTCGGCGACGACGTCGATTTCGCCGCCGTCATCAACGCGCTGCTCGGCAACCGCTTCACCCGCTACGTCGGGCGCGCGACGGTGCGGCCCATCCCTGGCGTCACGCTGATGCTGCAGCCGTTCGTCGGACAGACGCAGCGGGGACTGCTCGCCGACGGCGTCGTCGTGCCGCTGCTCGCCGGTGACTTCTTCTCACCGCCCCAAGAGCAGCTCGACTGGGGCGTGCGCCAAGAGACACGCGCGCGCTTCGCCCCGTGGATGGAGCTGCGCATGGGCCTCGACGCGCAGCAGGCCACGACACACGTGCAGCGCGTCGACATCGCGCAGAACCCGACGGATCCGGCGGAAGAGCCGCCGCTGACGGCCGCGTTCATCTCTTCGGCGGCCATCTGGACCGACGCGATCATCGAGGTTGGCGACGTCAGCATCATCCCCGGACTGCGCGGCGAGCTGTCGTCGCTGCAATTCAACGACCGCGACGACATCTACGACGACGGCAGCACCGACCGCAGCATCGTCGACGCCGTCTTTGTCGACCCGCGGCTGCAGGTGCGCTGGCGTCCTGATTCTTTGCTGACGCTGAAGGGCGCGGTGGGCACGTTTCACCAGCGGCCGCGCATCCAGTCTGCGGCCTTCGACATCGACGGCAGAGAGCTCAAGAGCCCGCAGGCCGTGCACGTCGTCTTGGGCCTCGAGAGCCAGCTCGCCGACGACCTGACGCTCGACGCGCAGGTCTACACGGTGCGCCGCTTCGACCTGACGCGCGATCGCTCGCGGCTCTTTGGCGGGCTGCAGAGTCAGCTGGGCACGCCGGCGCTGCCGACGCTCGGCAGCTACGACAGCGACGGCGTTGGCGACACCGAAGGCTTCGAGCTTTTGCTGCGCAGCAAGCCGCGGCGCCTCGCCGTCGGCCAGTTCTTCGGCTGGATCGCCTACACGTTCTCGCGCTCGGTGGTGTCGCTCGGCGACCGCCGCGAAGACGAGGTGCCCACGCCCTTTGACCAGACCCACAACCTCATCGTCGTCGCCAAGACGACGCTGCCGTGGGACCTGACCGCCGGCCTGCGCTTCGCCTTTGTCACCGGCAACCCGTCGCCCATCTCTGACGTCGTCGCCACCGGCCACGACCTGACCACCAACACCTACAGTCCGATCTTGTCGACGCTGCGGCCGTCGCGGTTGCCGTCGTACCACCGCCTCGACCTGCGCCTCGAGAAGACCTTCGTCTTCGATTGGTACCGCGTGACGCCGTATGTCGAGGTGCTCAACACCTACAACTGGCTGAACCCCGAGGTGTTGTTTCCTTCGGGCGACTACCGCCAGCGCGAGCTGCGCGTGTTGTTGCCGGGTCCGCCGCTCTTGCCGTTGATCGGGTTGGAGATGACGCTGTGAGAAGTCTTCTCGTCGTCGCGCTGCTGCTCACCGTCTGCGTCGCCAGCAGCGGCTGTTGGGAAGACTGGCAGCGCTTCTTCGACACCACGCCGTCGACGGAGCACCGCATTCAAGACCTGCGCGTGCTCGCCTTTGAGTTCACGCCCACGGCGTCACGTCCGGAGGCGTTGCGCGTCGACCTCGTCGACCCGCGCGGCGGCGCTGCCCGCGTCGAGCTGCGCGCGTGCCTGCGCCCCACCGAGTTCGTGCCCTGCGTCGACAAGGGCGTCGTCGTCGGCAGCGTCGACGTCGAATTCGACGACGAATTTGGCGAAGGCCGCGCCGACTTCGTCTTCGGCGACGCCGACCTCGCCGCCCTCGCCGCCGCCGCCGGCATCGAGGTCGACGCCTCACCCGTCTTCGTCGACGTCATCGCCGACGTGGTGACGCTGCAGCAGCAGCCGGCGGAGCGCGAGGTCGCCTCGGTGACGGTGTCTCTCTACAACGAGCTGCGCATCGCTGACGCCGCCGTCGACCGCTTCCGCACCTGCATCAACCCCGAGGATCCTGAGCAGAACCCTGCCTGCTTCGGCGCCGCCATTGGCGAAGGCGAAGACAGTGTCTGCGGCGACAACGTCGTCGAGGGCCTCGAGGGCTGCGAGCCGCCGGGCATCGCCGGCTGCAACGAGTTTTGTCAGACCATCGGCACCGAAGAGTGTCCGCAGCCCGAGCCGGCGTGCCTCGTGTCGACGCCGCAGAACCTGCCGCCGCGCATCGTCAGCCTCAGGGTCGACGACGCCATCCGTGACGAATTCGAGGTGCCCATCGCCGACCGCGAAGACATCATCATCGACGTCGACGTCGCAGCCGGCGGCAGCGTGCGCATCCAACCCGTCGTCAACAGAGGTGGCGCCTACGACGTCTACCAGCCGTGGTCGCTGCCGTTCGCGTTCGACCTCGAGCAGTGCGGCGCGGCGCTCACGGCGGGCTGTCCGATCGAAGAGGTGCCCGCGGTGCGCTTCTACGTCGAAGACGGCGACGTCGACATCGCCACCAGCGCCCTCGAAGAAGACTTCGGCGTCAACAACCGCGGCCTCTCCGTCGCCGAGGTCGTCGTCGGCAAGAACGCCAGCGGTGACCAACCCCTGTGGATCGTCGTCGTCGACGGCCGCGGCGGCATGGGCTTTCACCGCGTCACGCTGCACGTGCGGTGAGCGCTTGCCCTGCGATTTGGAGACGAAGTTGACCGAGGGGCGGGCAAAAGACGCTCTGTTTCGCAGTCTCAGAAGGCCTGGGCGGTGATGACCTCGGCGCCGCGCAGCGTCGAGCGAGACGACGACGACGACGACGACGACGCCACCTTCGCCGGCTTGCCGGGCAGCGGCGCCTTCTTGATGCGCACGATGTCGCCGGTGACCTTGAAGGTGCGCGGCGCGATCAAGTAGCCGGTGCAGCCGGAGACGCCCCAGTCGATGCATCCCTCTTGGGACTCGTACTTGAGGTTGGCGACGCCGTCGGCGCCCTTGGCCTGCACGGCCTTTTGGATGTCGGTGGCGAAGAAGTCGGCCGGCGGCGTGCCGGCGAGGCCCCAGAGAAAGAACCAGTTCGTCTTCTCGACGTTGAGCTCGCCGACCTTCTCGACGTCAGACGGGGTGACGTCGGCGCGCAGCGTGCCCGGCAGCTCGGCGCGCGTGGTGAAGCAGCCTGAGACCGTCAGCGCCAGTGTGCAAAGAAGAATGAGGTGTTTCATGTTCAACCCTGCAACAAAAAGTCAGTAAGTGGCTTGGCCGTCGAGCGACGTCGGTGAAGCGGGCGCCAACGATCCGTCGCTCGGCAGGGCCGGCGGGATCGAGGTGTCGCGCTCAGAGGCCGCGCCGGGCGTGAGGTTGATGCGCGTGCCGCTGCCTTGAAAGTCGATCGTCGGGGCCACCCAGCCGCCGATGAGGGGGCAGAGGCAGACGCCCTTGACGAAGGTGGCGCCGACCGCGCCAGGCGAGATTTGTTCGCCGATGGTGACGTTGCGCAGCGCGCCGTTTTGCAGAGCCGCGTTCCACTCTTCGGTGGACGAAGAATTCAGCACGGACATGAGGATCAACGGTCCAACGGCCACGAGGCTGTTGCGGTCAACAATCGTCACATCCTTGCTGCCCTGGGCGCCGGCGCCGGCGAAGAAGCCCATGACGCCTTCGCGGCTGGCCTCGCTGGCAGTGACAGCCTCGGCGCGGACGTCGGAGTCGGCACCGTCGGAGCGCAGGTCGAGCACCCCCGGCACTTCGGAGGTGATGTGCATGCAGCCGCTACCGAACAAGCCGAAGGCGACGACGTTGACGACGACGAAGAAGCGCATGCCGTTAGCTAACGCGCGCGGTCTCGTGTGGTCAACGTCGCCAGCGCCGACGGCTCAGTCGTCTTTGCCGTCGGTGGCTTCGTCGGCGGGCGCCGGCGCGGTCGTCGCAGTCGTCGTCGGCGTGCCCTTGGTGCGCGACTTGGCGCGCTTGCCGCCGTCTTTCGAGAGCTGCGGCACCAACGTCTGGAACGCACCCTTGGCGCTGAAGTGGTAGCGGCCCTCGTCGTCTTTCGCCTTCGACAGTGACGGCGCGCCGGGCAGTGAGAGCTTCTCGCCGAGCTCGATCATGCTCTTGAACTTCGGGTTCTTGTCGAGAAACGCGGCCTGCGGGCGGAACCAGCCGTCGGCGTCGAGGCGCGAGAGCCACGGCTTGGTCTTCACCGAGATCGTGCCGAGCACCTCGGCCTCGAGGTCGGTGGTGCCGTCGAGCTTGAAGACCTCGATGGTGCCCAGGCCTTGTTTGATCGGCACGCGGGCTTTGACGTCGCCGAGCTTGATGCCGTCGGCGATCTCGAAGCCGCCGGGGACGGCCTTGAGGTTGCCGGCGCCGAGTCCGAGCCCTTTGACGTCGAGGTCGAGGTGGCCGGCGGCGTCTTTTTCGGCTTGCTTGCCCATGTCGAGCTCGAGGTCGGCGTCGATCTTGCCTTCGAGGGGCACGCCGAGCTTCGCGATGATGGCCGGCACTTTGCCGAGGTCGACGTCGTCGATCTCGACGGAGACTTCGGTCGGGTTCTGCTTCTCGTCGAGCAACACCAGCACCGAGGCGTCGCCGCCGTAGGCCTTGATGCTGGCGTCGAGGCGCTTCTCGGGACGCGCGAACGAGAGCAGCGAGCGGAAGCTGATCCACGCTTCGTCGAGGTCGATCTCAGGTCCGGGATCGGGCTCGCGGTTGGCGAGCTGAATGTGCACGCGCTTCGCTTTGACGCCGAAGCCCGAGACGGAGACCGAGTCGAGGGTGAAGACGGGGTCGGTGCCGTGGGGCCCTTGCTTGCCCTTGCCCAGCGCCTGCTCGGCGTTTTGGATCAACAGCGGCTTGAACCCATCGAGCGGCGCCGTCAAAACGACGCCGACGACGAAGCAGAAGACGAACCAGGCGACGTAGCCAGCGACGCGGAGGCCTTTCATGGCTTCGCCCCTTCCGGCGTCGGTGCGGGTGCTGCGGCACCGCCGACGGGGGCGTTCGGACCCTTCCACGTCGACACCGTCAACGAGGCTTCGAGGATCTCGGGGTTGTCGAAGCGGGTCTTCACCTTGAGCTTGGTGACCTTGATGACGCCGCCAGCGTTTCGTCCTTCGATCTTCTCGAGCAGGGTGACGAGCTTGTCGACGCTGATCTCTTTCAGGTTGACGTCGACGGTGACCTCGGTGAGGTCGCTGTCTTTCACCGGCAAGCGGCGCTCTTGCAGATCGCTGAGCGAGAGGCCGACCTCGGCCGCCGACTTCTGCAGCAGCGAGAACAGCGACGTCGACGACGCCGACTTGATGCGCGTCTCGGCGGCCTTTTGCCGTTGCACGGCGGCGTCGTAGTCGGCGCGCAACGTCTCAATCTGCGCGATCTCGTCTTTGCGGATCGTGATGCGCTTTTGGCGCTTGTCGATGGCGCTGCTGATCAAAAAGCCGATGGCGACGACGACGAGCACGGCGGCGACGCCAGCGGTCAAGATCACGAGCTTGCGCTCGCGGTCGGTCATCTTCGAGAGCGCCTGCACGAGGCGCGAGGTGGCGGGAGCATCGGACATCACTGCTCTCCAACTTCAGCCGGCGGGCTGTCGCGGTCGAGGGGGAGGGCGGGCTTTTGAAACCGGTCGCGCAAATTCGGACGCGCGACCGGGTTGTCGAGCAGCTGACGCCGGCGCGTCTCGCGCTCTTCGCGCAGCTTCTTCAAGCGCTCTTTGCGGGCCTCGATGTCTTCTGACGACGGACGCTTGCTGCGCACGTCGTCGCCTTCGGGCTCAACCCCGCGCGGCTGCGACGGCAAGGCCGGCGGCGCGGTCGACGTCGACGGCGACGAAGACGAAGAAGAAGAAGAAGAAGAAGAAGTCGGCGTCGGCGTCGGCGTCGAAGGCGAAGACGCCCGCAGCGACGCCGCCGTCGGCGCAGGAGGAGGCGGCGGCAACTTGCCATCGCCCGGCGCCGTCGCGCAGTCGAGGTTGATGGTGACGTTGAGCTCGACGGTGCTGTCGTTGATGTTGCGGGCCTTGCCCTTCTCGACGAGCTGAAAGCACTTACCGCCCTGCAGGCGCTCGACCATCGTGTCGATGGCGTCGTAGCTCGTCGTCGTGCCCTTCAAGCGCACGCGCTCAGAGGTGATGTCGAGCTCGGTGATCTTGCGCTTGATCTCTTCGCCGTAGGGCAAGCGCCGCGAGATTTCGAGAAACACGTCGACGGCGCCGTGCTCGGGCACCTGAAAGCCCGCGGTGCCGTTGATGCGCTCGTGGATGAGCGCCAGGCAGCGCGACGTCGAGTCGCTCTTCTCGCCGGTGATCTGCTCGCAGAGCGTCAGCTGCTTCTGCAAGAGCGCGCTGTCTTCGCGCGACAACATGATGGCCTGCGTCAGCGATCCGACGGCGACGACGACGAGCAAGGCGGCGGCCCAGGCGCCGAGGGCGGGCACGCGCTCGCGCAAGAAGTCGTAGTCGCCCTGCCAGGCGAAGGGTCCGACGCGAAAATCGATGCGGGCCCGCGTGCGCGATCCGGCGATGCCCGAGAGCGCGTAGGCAAAGGCGAGGGCGGCCTCGGCGCCATCGTCGGATTCGCCCGGCAGCGTGGCGAAGGCGCTCTTGCCTGCGCTGTTGGCCGAAGCGCGCAAGGTGGCGCCGACCTCGCGGCCGCGACTGACCTTTATGTTCAATTCTTCGGCGAGGTAGCGATCCAGGTTCAACACCTTTGAGCCGCCGCCGGTCAGCACAATCTTGACCACGCGCAGACGAGATGACGAGATGGTCGCCTGAAAGATCTGCCGCAGCCGCCGCACGATCGGCGCATAGGATTTCTTCAAGACGTCGCTGATTTGGTGTTGCTCAGGAAACTGCGCGACCGAGCCCAGCACCTCGAGAAACGCCTCTTTGCGCTTGCCGCGCTCGGCCTCTTCGAGGGGCAAGCCGATGTCGCGCGCGAGAGCGCGGGTGGCGTCGGCGCCGCCGTGCAAGAGAGTGTGCGCCGAGATGACTTCGCCGTTGGCCATCACGCAGACAGAGGTGCGGCGGTGGCCGATGTCGACGATGGCGACGGCGGGCGACGGCGCACCTTCGGCGGTCTCTATGATGGTGCCGCCGTAGGTGGTGATGCCGCTGCCGATGGCGCTCGGTCCGAAGTCGACGGAGTGGGTGACGCTGAACAAGCCCTCCCACAAGTCGTCGAGGGCGAGGGCGTCGAGCTCGACGTGCCGCGGGTCGATGCCGTGCCGCGCCAAGAGATCGAGGATCTCTTGCACGGCCTCTTTGCGCGCGTAGGCGCAGAGGACCTCAGACTCTTTCGAGCCCTTCTCAGCGCGAGAGCCGAGCTGGCACCAGCTGTAGACGATGTCGTCGACGTCGAGTTGGATCTCGCTGCCCAGTGTGAAGGGCAGCACCTCGGCGATCTTCTCACGATCGTTGAAGGGAAAGAGCAGCGTCTTCACGGCGGCAGCGTCGCCGGGCAGGCCGGTGACGAAGACGTCGCCTTCGAGCAAGCCACGCCGCTTCAGGTCTGCGAGGGCCTCGCTCTGACGATCGCGCAAGGTGCCGGCCGCGTCTTCGCCTTCGACGACGGCTCTGACAGCGGCCTCGCCGAAGTTGACGACTTCGAAGTTCTGCTTCGATCCGCTCGGGCGGGTACCCTTGCCACGGGGCGTCAGCGTGACGGTCTTCACGCTGTAACTGCCCAGATCGATTCCAACAAATCGCTGTACCATGAGTGCTGATCCTCGAAGCTATCGAACCGAGTAGAAGTACATCTCTTCCGTCGTGCCGTAGACGCGCAACACCGTTGTGATTGTACGGGTCACTTCGCCGACTCTGCCGATAGCTTGTACTGTGAAGTTGCGGGATTCTGTTGACATCTGGTCTTTACAGGTGTCGTTCACCTGCATGCCGCGGGCGTCGAGCATCTGGATGAAGCCGTCGGCGTTGATGGGTCCGCCGCCGGCGAGCGGGCCGAGGGTCTTGAACTCGCGCCAGGTGATCAGCGTCTCGAGCATCCATTGGTCGTTCTGCGGCAGCGGGTCGCCGGGTTGGGCGCAGGCGAAGACGAGGGCTTCGACGGTGTTGTCGGGGGCGGAGAGCAAGTTGACCTTGCCCTCGCCGTAGATCGAGATGGAGTCGCCAAAGGCGCGCAGGTGGGCGTCGGTGAGGCCGCGCACGAGCCGCAGCTCTCCAGGAGAGTCGAAATACGCGTTCTTCGGCTCGACCTTGTATCCGCTGGAGTAGAGGGCGTCTTCACTACCGACGGTCAAGCGACCCCAGTTGGCGGCGTCGGCGCGGCCGTCGGTGGCTTCTTGGTTGTCGTCGATCCAGTCGTGCAGACCGGCGGTGAGCTCGAAGCGGTCGGTGCGGTTGCCCTGGGCGTCTCTGTCTTCAAACAAGAAGTCGTAGCGCTCGGGTTGCATGACCATGAACAGGCGCTGTGCGTAGGGAAATTTCTGTGCAGCGGTGGTGGCCGCCTGCCAGCCGCGCAGCGACGCCGCCTTCTGCTCTTCGTCGACGATCCTGGCGCTGAACGTGCCGGCGCAGGCGTCGGGCCACACGCCGGTGTCGGCGCGGCAAAAGAAGCCGAAGCCGCCTTCGGGGGGCTCAAAGGGACCGTTCAACGCGGCGCCTTCTTTGTCTTTGTCGAAGGCGCTCTTCTTCTCTTCCATCTTCTCGTCGCGCTTGGCCTTGCGCTCTTCGAGGGCGGCGGTGACGTCGACGCCGATGGCGCTCTGCAGCTCGCCCGAGGTCAGGCCGCGCAAGAGCTCGCTGTCGAGGGGCACGAGCTCCCAGAACGTGTGCGCCGGTAGCGGGATGCCGATGCCCGACAGCTGGGTCAGCAGCGGCTGCACGGCGGACTGCATGGCGAGCAGCAGCCGGGCGACGTTGGTCGAGCTCTCGGCCAGCGCCTGCGCCTTGAGCGCGTCGCGGTCATTCACCGCGAGCTTGTAGCGAATGAGCTCGTTGGTGCCGAGGTCGGTGACGACGGCAGACATCAACGCCAGCGCCACCATCACCGTCAAGAGCGCCACGCCGTGGGGCGCACCGCGGCCGTTGCGAATCGGGATGCGGCGCCCGACGGGCTTCGTCAGAAGGCGCCACGCGCTCACAGCAGCAGACAGGGCAGGGTTCGTCTTCTTCATCGCGGGGTCTCCTTTCAGAAATTCAGCGGGGCGAGCAGCCACAGGCGGCTCTGGGTGGTGAAGGTCTGCTCTTTGTCGTCGTCCATCACGACGACCATCTCGATGCGGATGCGCGAGGGCAGGCGGTTGAGCTCGGTGCCCTGGGCGTCCCACTTGTCTTGCCACGCCTCTTTCTGCGGATCCCAATATTGGAATTCGAGGTCGCGTACGTTGGGCAACAAGGTCAGAACCCGGCCGCCTTCTTCATAGTCATCGTCGAGGTTTGCTTGTTCGCGGCGCACCAAAGATTTCGTCTGGGTACGCGGATCGTTGTCGAGAAAGAACGACAGCTGGCGCTGGTCGCTCTTCTTCTCATCCTCGACGCGGGCGACGTAGCCGAAGCCGGTCATGTCGATGCGGTCGCGCTCGCCTTTGAAGCCGGTCATCGCGCGAATCTCGGCGCCCGTTGTTGGACGGTGGTTTGACAGGTAGGCCATCGACAGCTCATCAACCATGCGGCTCATCGAGCTGCGCACCAGATGATACCGAGACGACGTGCCTTCGATGGCGTCTTTGGCGTCGATCGACGACGAGAGCGATTGCATCAACAGCGCGCCGATGATGGCCAGCAGCGACGCGGCCACGAGAATCTCGATCAGCGAAAACGCGCGGCGGGTCATTTGCCACCGAAGGGCTTGGGCTTGGGATCGGGCTTGGGTTTGGGGTCGGGGGGGCCGCCACCGCCACCGAGAGCCCCACCCAGCGCCTTTGCCTGCTGGGCGATCATGGCGGCGACCTGGTTGACCGGGCCCTTCTCGATGACGTGAGTGGTGACGGTCATCTCTTGCTGCTCGTCGCCAGAGCCCCAGCGCACGACGATGACGAGCTCGCGGATCGACTCGCCGATCACCGTCGACATCTGCGACAGCACCGGACCGAGAAACGACATGCCCATCTCGTCGGCGGGGTTGCCACCAGCGCTGTTGTCGGCAGCGTCAGAGGCGCCGCCGAGGCCGAAGGCAGAGGCGGCCGACGACGTGTCGCCGATCTCGCCGGTGGGCATCTCGGGCTTGTAGGCGTGGCACTCCCAGAAGAACGTGGGATAGCCCTCGTCGTCGAAGTTGCCTTCTTCGTCGTAGTCGCCGATCGAGAAGCCTTTTTTGGCCAGGTCGGTCTGGCAGTCGTAGAGCTTGCCGCGGGCCAACATCGTCGCCACGGTCAGCTCGCGGCCCTGAATGGCCAGCTGGGCCGAGCGCGATTGCACCTCTAACAAGGTGACAAGGCCCACCGACAAGATGGCCAGAGCCACCATCACTTCCAAGAGCGAGAACGCGCGGTGTTTTTTCATATCAACCGTCGTCCTCGATGTTGGAAGGAACGCGGGGCTCTTCTCTCTCGACGAAGACCTCGCCGGTGAGGGACTGCACGGCGAGGGTGAGGGTGTTCTCGCCGCTCTCGTCGTCGGTGAAGGTGATCAACGCTTCTTCGGTGAAGCCGCCTGGATAGAAGTAGAGGGCAGCGACGCCGCGCGACACCTTGTCGTCGAGGTGCTCGATCCACACCGACTTGAAGCGCACCTCTGACGGCAGCTTCTGCGGCTTGCCGAAGTCGCCCTCGGCGGGCTTGAAGGTCGGACCGGTCAGCAGCGAGACCTTCGCCTGCTCTTTGGCGTCGGTGGTGTCTTCGTCGATGTCTTCGAGGCGACGGTCGCGCTCGTCGAGCTTCAGCTTGCCGTCGCGATCGGCCTGCAGCTTGATGGGCTTCACGCGGGCGATGCCTTCTGCTTCTTCGATCCACCAGGCCTGCTGCTCCATGTCGATCACGAGGCGCGTCGAGCGACCGAGCAGCGCGGTGCGCGCGTAGGTGTCGCGGATGGCGCCACCCATGGTGTTGACCGACTCTTTCATCCGCGCGCCGGTGACTGCGTTCAGCGACGGCACGGCGACAGCGATCATCAGCCCGAGCAACACGAGGGCGATGCCGATCTCGAGCAACGTGAAGGCACGGCGGGTCGTCCCCGCAGCCTTCATCGTCGTCGACATCGGCATCGTCTTCATGGGTTCAGCTCACTCCGACCAGTTGCCGACGTCGTCTTCGGTGCCTTCGACGCCGTCGTTGCCCTTGCTGCGCACGTCGAACTTCGAAGCGTTCTTCTGGCCGGGAATGGTGTAGATGTAATCATTGCCCCACGGATCCTTGGGGGTCTGCTCCATGATCGGCTTGCCCTTCGGGGGATTGGTCAATGCACCAATGCCCTGCGCCGTCGACGGGTACGAGCCATTCTGAAGCTTGTAGATGTCCATCGATTTGGCGATCTCGTACGCTTGGTTGCGGGCCGAGTCTTTCTGGCCCTCACCGAGCTGGTTGATCACGGCGACGCCGATGGCCGCGGTGACCAGGCCGATCAGCGTGATCACGACCATGATCTCGAGGAGGGACATGCCGCGCGCGGCCTTGCGAGCAGGGGCCGGCAGGCGGGCGAGCTGGGCTTCGACATCAGTGAGGGTCAGGGTCTTCATGGTCTCTCCTCCAAGTAGAACAACAAGCAAGCACGGCGGATTTCACAGGCAAAGACTTTGCCAGATTGTCACTTCACAAGAGTGTTCATCTGCAAGATGGGCGTGAGAATTGAGAAGACGATGAAGCCGACGGCGCCGCCCATCAACAAGATCAGCAACGGCGACAACAGCGACATCAGGCCCTTGAGCTTCACGTCCGTGCGCTGCTCGTACGAGACGGCGACGCGGTTCAACATCTGCTCGAGCTGACCCGACTTCTCGCCGATGGCGATCATGTGAATGACCATCGGGGGGAACTCGCCCGAGCGCTTGAGCGGGGCGCTGATGTCTTCGCCTTCTCTGATGGCGTCTCTGGCGACTTCGATGGCGCCTTTGATGCGGGTGTTGTCGACGACGTTTTTGACGATGTCGAGGGCAGTGAGCAGCGAGACGCCCGACGACAAGAGCGTGCCGAGGGTGCGCGAGAAGCGCGAGACCGCGATCATGCGCAGCACGCTGCCGAAGACGGGGATCTTCAAGACCAGCGAGTCAAACTGCGCGCGGCCCTTGGTCGAGCCCTTCCACCGGGTGAACAAGAAGACGCTGAGCACGCCGATGATGATCAGCAGCCACCAATAGTCGTGCACCGTGCTCGAGATGAACATCAAGATGCGCGTCTGCAGCGGCAGCTGCACCTTGGCGTGATCGAAGATCTTGGTGATGCGTGGAACAACGACGGTAAAGAGAATACCGATGTTGATGAACCCGACGAACACCATGATCATGGGGTACATCAAAGCCCCCATGATCTCGCCCTGAATCTTGGCCTGGCCTTCTTTGAAGTCGGCGAGGCGCTCGAGGACGACGTCGAGGGTGCCGGACGACTCGCCGGCGCGCACCATGTTCACAAAGATGTGATCGAAGGGCTTGTGCTTCGCCATCGCATCACCGAGTGAAATACCTTCGTTCACATCGGTCTTGACCTTTGAGAGAATGCGCTTGAGCGCCTTGTTCTCGGTCTGGTCGATCAGGGCCGCCAGCGAGTCGACCATCGGCACGCCGGCTTGCAGCAGCGTCGCCAGCTGCCGCGTCGCCAGCGCGAGGTCTTCGATCGACACGCCCTGCAAGAACGAGATGTTGACCTCGCGGTCGAGCAGCCCGGTCTTGCCGTCTTTCTTCTTCTCTGCGGTCTTGCCCGACTCTTTGACGTCGGTGGCGAGGATGCCCTCTTTCTTCAACAGCGCGCGCAGCGCCTTCACCGTGTCGGCGTCACGGATGCCTTTGACGTTCTTGCCGCCGCCGTCGAAGCCCTTGAATTCAAAGACGGGCATCGGCCCCTCCTCTCGTCAGCGTTGGCTTCATCCGAAGGCCTCGAGACTCATCGAGTCTTCCTGGGTGACGCGCGAAATCTCTTCGCAGGTGGTGACGCCAGCGAGCACTTTGTCGGCGCCGTCTTCGATCAGCGAGCGCATGCCCTTCGACTTGGCGAGCGCTTTGAGCGTGCCGCTGTCGACGTTCTGCAGGATGAGCTTACGAACCTCGTCATCGACGAGCATGAGCTCGTAGATGCCGGTGCGGCCGCGGTAGCCGGTCTTCTGGCAGTTGGCGCAACCACGGCCCTTCCAGGCCACGCGCAGGGTCTTCGTGTCGAGGCCGATGCCGCGGCACTCTTCCATCGTCGGCACGTACTCTTCTTTGCACTTCGAGCAGATGGTGCGCACCAGACGCTGGGCCAGCACGCCGATGAGCGACGAGGCGACGAGAAAGGGCTCGACGCCCATGTCGACGAGGCGGGTGACGGCGCCCGCAGCGTCGTTGGTGTGCACCGTCGAGAGCACGAGGTGGCCCGTGAGCGACGCCTGCACGGCGATCTCGGCGGTCTCTTTGTCGCGGATTTCGCCGACCATGAAGACGTCGGGGTCTTGCCGCAAAAACGAGCGCAGACCGTTGGCGAAGGTCAGGTTGATCTTCGCGTTGACCTGCACCTGACCGATGCCCTTCAGCTGGTACTCAACCGGGTCTTCGATGGTCAGAATGTTTAGATCTGGATTGTTGATCTTGGCCAGGCAGCCATACAGCGTCGACGTCTTGCCCGAGCCTGTCGGACCGGTCACCAGAATGATGCCGTGGCTCTTGTTGATCAGCTGCGAAATCACCGCGTAATTGCGCGGTGAAAACCCAATGGTGTCGAGGTCGCGCAGCACGCTGCTGCGGTCGAGCAAGCGCATGACGATGCGCTCGCCATACGTCGTCGGCACCGTCGACACACGAACGTCGATGTCTTTGCCGGCGATCTTGAGCCGGATGCGGCCGTCTTGCGGCAAGCGCTTCTCAGCGATGTTGAGACCGGCCATGATCTTGACGCGAGACGTGATGTTCGCTTGAAAGCGTTTCGGCGGCTTCACCACCTCTTTGAGCACGCCATCGACGCGAAAACGAACCATCATGCTCGTTTCGAAAGGCTCGATGTGAATGTCTGATGAACGCTCTTTCATCGCCTGCGAGAACAGCGAGTTCACCAAGCGGATGATGGGGGCGTCGTCGTCGTCGGCGGCGTCGAGCAGGTCGGGGACTTCTTCTTCGGCGATCTCGGCGGCGCTGGCGCCTTCGTCGAGGTCTTTGACGGCGCTTTCGGCTTGGCCTCTGACGCGGTCGTAGGCGGTGTTGATGCCACCGATGACGACTTCGCTGGGCGTCACGCACAGCTCGATCTCGGCCTTCAGCAGCAGGCGCAGCTCGTCGTGGGCGGCGGTGTCGAGGGGGTCGGCGCAGGCGACCACGACGATGCCGTCTTCGGTGGTGCCGAGGGTCAAGAGGCGCTGCTGGCGCGCAAAGCCGATGGGCACGATGCGCAGCAGCTCGTCAGAGATCTGGTCCGGGTGCACCTCGCCAAGGAAGGGCAGGTCGAGCTGCAGCGCGAGGGCCGCCAACATGTCGGACTCGTCGACATGCTTCTTCTCGATGAGGATCTCACCGATGCGGCGGTACTTCTGCCCCTGCGCCGACGGCTGGCCCTGCAGATCGAGCGCCTCGGCGATCTGCGCTGCCGTCACGCCATGCAGCTCGACGAGAATCTCGCCCAACGCGCGGCCGACGTACTGGCGCGAGCTCGCACCATCACGGAGCTGGATGCGCGGGTGCTGGAGCTTGTTCTCGACGTCACTCATGACTTCATGCCTTCTTCTTCTGCGTCTGCATCTGCGTCGTCTTCATCGTCGCCGTCGGCGTTCAGCCCGGCGGCGTCGGCGTCGTCGGCGGGGGCGGCGGCGCTTCCGTCGCTGGGGGCGCCTCGGGCGGCGGGGGCGCGGTGTCGCCGCCGACTTCGCCGGTGCCGCCTTCGCCGCCATGGTCGCTGCCACCGTCGCTGCCACCGTCGCTGCCGCCGCCGACGGGGCGGTTGCCGAAGTTGCCGGGGGGCCCGATGAGCTCTTCGCCTTCGACGCCGGGGCCGCCGTTCTCGACGCGCTTCATCTCGTAGTCCATCGCTTGGACCAACTTGGCGAGAGGACCGCTCTTCTTGGAGTAATCGATGTAGGGGTCGTAGCGGCGGGCGTCGGTGAAGTAAGCATCAATGAAGGCCTGACGTTCCTTCATCTTCAGATCATAGATCTTCTGAAAGTCTTCCTCGGTGCGCACGATGTAGGGCGTGAGAAGAAGGACCAGGTTGGTCTTCTTCGATGTGTCGGTCCAATTCTTAAAGAGCCAGCCGATGATCGGGATGTCGCCAAAGAACGGCACCTTCGACTCTGACTCCGATTTCTTATCCTGCATCAGGCCGCCGATGACGACGGTGCGCTGGTCGCCGGTCACCACGACGCTCTTCACGGTGCGCTGCGAGATGATCGGGTTGTTGACGCCGCCGATGTTCACCTGGCCGCTGACGTCGCTGACCTCTTGCTCGATCTCGACGCGCACGTCGTTGTCGGCGTTCACGTGCGGCGTGACAGTGAATTTGAGCTTCACGTCTTCGTACGAAATCTGCTGCGACGCGCCAAGGCCACCCAGCGCACCAGTCGCGCCGGCGAACGCGGTGCCTTTGCTGACGGGCACCTTGTCACCGACGCTGAGCTCGGCCTTTTCGTTGTCGGTCGTCATCACGTGCGGCGTCGAGAGGATGTCGACGTTGCTGTTGCCCTGCAGCAAGTTGACGACGGCGCCAACCGAAGGAAACGACACGATCGGGTTGCCGTCGTTGTCTTTGATGAGCGTGATGGCAGGGCCTGTGAAGCTGAAGAGGCCGATCGACGACGACAGCGAGTCGACGAGCTCGAGGCCGAGGGCCGCCGACGACTGGTCGAGGCGACCGCTGTCTTGCAGCTGCTGCAACAGGGCGATGCCTGAGGCGACCTTGGCGCCCTGGCCGAACAACGACTTTCCGCCCTCGTTGGCGAAGGTCAAAATGCCGGGACCCTCGGTGCCAGGGATCGGCACGTCGACGGGGGCGCTGCCGTAAGCCGACAAGCCGACGTTGCGGTTCTGGTTCACAGCGATCTCGAGGATGGCGGCTTCGACGAAGACCTGCGGGCGCTTCACGTCGAGCTGGCTGATGACCGAGCGCAGCGCCTTGAAGTCGCGCGAGCTGGCGACGATGACGAGGGCGTTGGTGGTTTCGTCGGCGGTGACTTTGACGTCGCCTTCGAAGAGGGCCGCCGACGCCGCCGCTTCTTTCGCCTTCACGCCGGCTTTGGTGTCGGTCGCCTTTTTCGCGCCGCCGCCCTGCGCCAGCGACGACAACGTCGACGCGGCCTTTTGCGCGTCGGCGTTGGCGAGCGGCACGACCCACATGCGCACCGCCGTCGAGTTGTCAGCGGCGCCGATTCCATCAAGGATTTTGATGACTTCCATCACCCGTTCAAAGGCCTTGGGTGACGAAATCACAATCAACTGATTCGTGCGTTCATCGGCGATAATCTTGTCAATGAGTACGTCGGTGACGTCGCCGCCGCCTTCTTCGCCGTCGCCGGCGGCGGCTTCTTCGCCGCCTTTTTCGGTCGCAGCCTTTTTCTTGGCGGCGGCGCTGCGGGCAGCCTTGCCGCTCGCCGGTGCGCTGGCGCCGCCCTTGTCGCCCACGCCGAAGATGTCTTGCAGCTTCTGCTGGATCGACGCGACGTCAGCGTACTGCGGTGTGTAGACGTTGAGCTGGTTGCTCGAGCCCTGCACGTCGATCTTGTCGAGCACTTCCAAGATGCGCAGAATGTTGCTGCCCGAATCACTCAAGATGAGCAGGTTGCCACCGGGGGCCTGCAAATCAGCGTTCTTGGTCATCAGGTTGCGAATCAGCTGCTGGACCTGATCCTTGTTGGCATACTTGACGTCGTACAGCAGTGTGACATTGGCATCGCTGTTGGGAAAATCACCGACGCGCGCCTCTTTTGGGGTCATCTTGCTGAGCACACCGTCTTTGCCAATTTCGTACATGGGCAGCGGCGTCTTGGCGGCGTCTTTGCGCTCGACCACCTTCCAGTACGGACCGGCGGGCACGAGGGCGATGCCGTTGGCCTCGAGGGCCGACAAGAACGCGGCGTAGGCCTGCGAGACCGACACTGGCGTCTTGCTGACGATGGTGATGTCGTTCTTTCCCTTGACCTGGTCAGAGAGAATGAAGTTCATGCAGCGCATGCGCGCCACCTGATCCAGAATCTCTTGGATCGAGGCTTTGTCAAAGTTGAAGTTGGTCTTGCCTTGCAACGGCTTGCAGGCATCCAGATTCACTTTGGTGGTGCTGATGTCTTTCTTCGGCTCGGCGGGCTCTTTGTCTTGAGCAGCGACGGGGGCGGCGGCAGCGAAGAGGCTGAGGACCAGGGCGGCGGGGGTGAGGCGGTTCATCGCGATGACACTCTCGGAAAAGATGCTCACAGCAGGTTCAAGGTGGCGGAGTAGGTGATGGCGCTGCCGTCGACGGGGCGCTCGTAGCGCACGCCGACCAGGGGCTTGCCCGTGAAGGCGGCGAGCACGCGCGACAGGTCGGTCACGTCGTGGCCGTCGACGGCGATGACGAGGTCGCCGTCGCGCAGTCCGGCGCGGTCCCAGGCCGAGCCCGGGCGCACCGACGTCAGGCGAAAGCCCAGCAGCGCCCCGGTGTTGCCGGCGGGCACGGGCTCGATCCACGCGTCGGCCGACGTGCCCGTCTGCAGCAGCGCCACGCCGGGCGCCGCGTTCGTCGTTGTCGTCGTCGTCGCTTCGTTGGCTGCCGGCGGCGTCGACGTCGGCCAGAGCACGCCGACGACAAAGGCGATGCCGGCGACGGCGAGGTGCAGGCGCAGCGGCGCGCGCGGCTCGGCAGTGACAATCATGGGGTCTCCCGGCTGGCGACGACCATGTCGCGGCCGTTGAAGCGCAGGTCGCGCACGGCGCCGTCGCGCACCAGCGTGATGTCGAGCTCTCGCGCATCGCGAAGCACGGCGTAGGTCTCCGGTCCGTCGTCGTCGCGCAGCAGGCTGCGCCCATTGATCGCCGTCAGGTGGTCGCCGCCGCGCAGGCCGACCCGCTGGGCGAAGCCGTTCTCGGACACGCCGAGCAGCAACACGCCGGGTTTGCCTCCCGTGGCCCGCGGCGCCACCCGCAGCGACGACGCCAACGACTCGAACGTCGTCAACGGCGGCTGGCGGTGGCCGAGGCTCACCGACGCGCGCACCATCGCGAACACGCGGACCACGTCGTTGGGGC
>JANNAY010000183.1:0-3304 GCA_031384945.1 Deltaproteobacteria bacterium | reverse complement strand
GAAAGTAGGGCAGCCGCTGCGGGGATGCGCTGCCAAGGCCGAGGTAGTCGGTGGTGTCGAGGTCGTGCACCGACCCGAGCGGAAAGCCCTGCAAGTTGCCGGAGACAACGCGAAAACGGCCCCCGAATGTGAACCCCCACGGCAGATTGGTCGAGCCGACGATCGTCAAGATGTGGGTCTGGTCGAAGTCGGTGTTGAAGAAGCTCGAGTCGTCTTCGTCGAGGTCGACGACGGTGCGCGACAGCGTGTAGGCGATCCAGCCGTAGAAGTATTCGCTGATGTCGTGGCGCAACAAGATCTCGGCGCCCACGGTATTGCCGCGTCCTCCGTTGTCCAAGAAGAGCGGGTCGACCTGGTCGGAATCCGCGCTGTTTCGGATGCGTGAGGTGCTCTGCACCAAGAGATCACGGTTCGTGTAATAGACCTGCACGTCGAGGCCGATCTTCTCGGTGAGGCCCTGCTCGATGCCGCCGATCATCTGCACCGCGCGCGGCTCGACGAGGTCGGGGTTGCCGACCTCGGGCGAGAGTTGCTGGCCTGAGGGCGGCTGGCGGTAGACGCCGATGGCACCCTTGATGACCGAGCGCGGCCACAGCTCCCACCGCGCGGTGAGGCGCGGGTCGATGTGAAAGAGGTCTGTCGACGCTGAGTCTGTCTGCGCCGCTTCGAGGGTGGTCTCGCTTGGCAAGAACGTGAAGATGGTCTGCTCGAGGCGCACGCCAGGGACGAGCTTGAACCCAGTGAACGGCGTCAGCTCAGCCTCGACATAGGCGGCGACGGCGTTCTGGTAACCGCTGCTGCCGAAGCTCTGCTCGCTGCCCTCGACGCGAGGAAACACGCGGGGAAACGAACCAATCTCGAGCGGCAGCGGAATGTCGAAAGCGGTGCCGAAGGTGCTGCCGAGGTAGTCGATGCCGACGCGCGCGGTGGCCTGCGGGTTCAACGTCCACGACAGCTCATCGCGCACGCCCCAGTTGATGGTCTGGATGCCGATGTTGGCGCCGGTGGCAGGTCCGCCGCCGGTACCGTCGTTGCCGGCATTGATGTCGATGCGGGTGATGCCGACGAACGGCTGAAACAGGTGTTTGACGTCGGGAGAGAGCTTCCAGTCCCACTTGCCGACAAGGCGATGAAACTGCTGGTGAAAGCCGATGTTGAAGCCGCCGCCGCCGGTGTTGCGCGAGAGCACATTGAGGTTGTCGTCGCTGCCGAAGCCGAAGACCGAGAACGTGTGACCTGGAATCGGCGTGGTCTCGGCTTTGATTTGGTAGTCCCAGTAGACCGGCGCGGCGACGATCGCTTGCTGCGTGCCGAGAAACGCGTCGAGCACGATGGGCAACAGCGCGTCGATGTAGCTGCGCCGCGCGGCTGCCGCGAAGGTCACGGTCGGCAGCTCGCCGACGGTCACGGGGCAAGCGAAGAAGAAGCCGGCGTCGAGCAAGTCGACCTCGCCGTAGCCGCGGCAGCCCTTGAGCTTCAGCTTGCGCGACGAGACGTCGACGATGCCGGCTGTTGCACGCCCGTAGTAGGCCCCGAAGCCACCAGGATAGAATGAAATGTCTTCGAGAAACTCGGCGTTGACGACGCTGGTGAGTCCACCGAAGTGATACAAAAGCGGGATTTCGACGCCGTCGAAGTAGACACCAGAATCGTCAGGATTCGCACCGCGCACGATCAGGGCGCCGCCGATGAACGGCGCGCGTGCGAGGCCGGGCAGGTTCTCGATCACGCGAATCGGATCGCCAAAGGTGCCGGGCACGCGCTTCACTTCGTCGCGCGACAGCGCGATCTTCGAGACGTCTTTCTGGGCGCGACGACGACGAATCACGGTCTCGAACTTGTTGGTCTCGCGTGGCGTCAAATAGACGACGACCTGCGTGCGGTCGGTCTGCGTGAACGTCTCGTCGGTGAAGCCCGGCTCGTAGTTCGACAGCGTGTAGCTGACGCGGTGTTCGCCGTCGGGCACGCCGCGAAACAAGAAGCGCCCTTCGCCGTCGGTGACGGCGGTGCGGATGTCGTAGCGGTCTTCGAGGGGGGTGTCGTCGTTGACGCCTTTTTTGAGGATTTCGACGCTGACTTCGACGTCGGCGAGGGGGTCTTTGCTGGCGGCTTCTCTGACGACGCCTTCGAAGTTGAGGGCGCCGCCTTCTGTGGCGGTGACGGCTTTGTCTTCGATGACGACTTCTTCATGTACTTCTTGAAGCGCGAAGGTCGTCTTGTAATCAATGGCCACCGGCATGGTCACGCCGCAGGTCTCGACGACGGTGCGGCCGTCGCCCGCGGGCGGGGGAGGCGTGTATTGATAGGTACAGAAAGATGCCGCGAGAAACTCGAAATTCGTTGCAGCGCCGATGGCGGCCCAGCCGAGGGCGCGGCTGACGTCGTCGACGGCGCCGTCTTTGTCTTTGGGCAGGTCGGTGATGTCGACGCGGCCGACGCGGCCGTCGTCGTCGATGACGATGCGCAAGACGACGTCGCCGGCGCGGCCTGCGACCCGGGCGTCTTCGGGGTAGGTGGGATCGGCACCGCTGACGAGCTCGGGCGGCGTCTCGAGCTTCGTCGCCGGCAGCGGCGGCGGCGGGTCGTCTTGCATGTGCTGTTGCTCGAGCTGGGCCCGAGCGGCAAACGACGTCAGCAAGACCGCAGCAGCGACGACGACACGCATGGACGGCGGTGTAGCAGAACAACCGTCCGGCGCAGCACCGAACGTGAGCTGCAACAAACCTACTTCTTTGGCTTCTTCGCCTTGGTCGACGCCTTCTTCGGCGCCGGCTTCTCTGGCCGTTGCAGCTCGCGCTCGAGCAGCTGGCGCACCAATGCCTGTGTCTCGGCGAGCTCGGCCTTCAGGCCATCGAGGTCTGACGTCGACGTCGGCGCCTGTTGCGGTTGCTGCTGCTGCTGCGGTTGCTGCTGCTGCTGCTGCTGCTGCTGCTGCTGCTGCTGGCCCGGACCGGGAAAGGGATTCCACATCGCCGCTGGCACCGACGTCGACGGCGGTACCCAGGGGGTCAGCTGACCCATCTGCATCATCAGGTTGCGCTGGGCGTCAACGACGGCGCGCTGTGACGACAAGAAGCCGTCGACGCCTTCTTGCATCGCCCGCACGAGAGTGTCTTTGAGAGGCGAGTTGGCGAGCTTGATCGCCTGCTTCAGCAGCGACGTCGGCAGCGCCGCGCGCGCGCCGTCGCGCTCAAGAATGAGCTGCACCATGATCTCTTTGGTGAGGTCTTCGCCGGTCTTGGCGTCGATCACGACGATGTCGCGGCTGTTCTGCACCATCGCCTCGACCTCGATGAGGGTGACG
>JANNAY010000168.1:0-1767 GCA_031384945.1 Deltaproteobacteria bacterium | reverse complement strand
CCAACACCTTCGCAGGTGAGGTGTTGACGACGACGAACACAGGATCGCCGGAGGAGCGTCGATCACCGAACGGTCCACGCGGGGCGAGGCACCCCAACCTCCCCCGGCCCCACCTCCCCGTGGGCGCGGCACAAACACCGTCGCGTTGACCCTGCATCTTGGCCGCTACGGGGAGGAGGGGAGGAGAGAGGAACCCGCAGTTTCACATGATGCGCAGCGCATTTTTTCTGAAGCGCGCGGCGGCGTCTTCGCAGATGTCGATGAGGTGCTGCTTCTTCAAAATGCCGTTGCAGTCGTCTTTGCGCTGGTAGAGGTGCTCGACGATCACGGGCCACAAGAGCTTGAGCGCGTCGACGCTGGCGTCGCTCGGACACGCCTCGCGGTGGTGGTTGTTGCGCAAGATCCAATCGATGCGGTCGGTGTCGTGCTCGAGGTCGAGGCGCACGATCTCGAGCAGCTGGGCCACGAAGCGCGCGTCGGGCTTTGGCAGCTCGTGCAAACGACCGCGGTACTTTTTGGCGAAGTTGTCATCCGTCCACTCGACGTCGAGCTCGCCGGGCGGAAAGGCCTCGAGCATCTCGACGAGCTCTTTGGCGATGAGGCCGGCGATGGCGACGTCACCCGAGACGGGCTTCTGTTCGAGAATTGGCTCGTAGCGCTTCCACCAGAACATGCGCGCATGGTAACGGCCTCGTCGACATCCACACAGAGGGAGCACGCAATGAGCGCCATCATTCACATCCAGGCCCGCGAAATCCTCGACTCTCGTGGCAACCCCACGGTCGAAGTCGACGTCGTCCTCGACAGCGGCGCCGAAGGCCGCTTCGCCGTCCCCTCTGGCGCGTCGACGGGTGAGCACGAAGCCATCGAGCTGCGTGACGGCGAGAAGCGCTACGGCGGCAAGGGCGTCGAAAAGGCCGTCAGAAACGTCAACGAGCTCATCGCCCCCGAGCTCGCCGGCTTCGACGCCGACGACCAGTACGGCCTCGACCACGCGATGATCAGCCTCGATGGCACGCCCAACAAGGGCAAGCTCGGCGCCAACGCCATCCTCGGCGTCAGCGTCGCCGCCGCCAAAGCCGCCGCCGAAGACCACGGCGTGCCCTTCTACCGCCACGTCGGCGGATCGAACGCGCGCGTCTTGCCGGTGCCGCTGATGAACGTCATCAACGGCGGCAGCCACGCCGACAACTCGCTCGACATCCAAGAGTTCATGATCGTCCCCGTGGGCGCGCACACCTTCAAAGAAGCGCTGCGCATGGGCGCCGAGACGTTTCACGCGCTCAAGAAGATCCTGAAGAACCAGAAGGCGTCGACGGGCGTCGGCGACGAAGGCGGCTTCGCCCCCGACCTCAAGAACAACGAGGCCGGCTTCAGCACCCTGATCGAGGCCATCAGCGCCGCTGGCTACAAGCCCGGCGTTGACATCTCATTGGCCGTCGATGCCGCCGCTTCATCGTTCTACGACAAGGCCAAGGGCACGTATTCGTTCGACGGCAAAGACATCGACCGCGCCGCGATGACTGCCTTTTGGAAAGAGATGGTCGCCAAGTACCCCATCGTCTCGATCGAAGACCCCCTCGACGAGAACGACTGGGAAGGTTGGAAGACGTTCACCAACGAATTGGGCAGCAAGGTCCAGGTCGTCGGCGATGACTTCTTTGTCACCAATCCCAAGCTCTTGGCCAAGGGCATCGATCAGAATGCCGCCAACCGCATCCTGATCAAGCTCAACCAAATCGGCCCGCTGACCGAGACGCGCGAGGC
>JANNAY010000151.1:0-11517 GCA_031384945.1 Deltaproteobacteria bacterium | reverse complement strand
ACGTCGACGTCGGTGGCGTCGCAACCGCAGGCGCGGCATCGTCGCGGATGGCCTCGCCATCGCTGTTGCAGCGCTTCACGCAAGAGGCCGGCGGCGCCTACGTCGACGAGGCCGGCGTCGCTGTCGACGTCGAATTCATCGATGTCGTCGACGTGGCTGACGTTGACGCCGTTGTCGCCGTCGCCGAATTCGAAGCCGCGTTGGGCGAGCCATTCGCCAAGGTGTTCCGGTACGGCGCTGTCGACGACGACAACTTCGCCATCGTCAGCGTCGCGACCGCCGACGCCTCAGCCGTCTGTCGCGCGCACCGCCCGCCCGTCGGCGTCGCGGTGCGCCTGGCGCAGCAGTGTTTGTGGGGCGCCAACGTCTTGGAAGACGCGCGCGCCGCGGGTGGTCCTTCGCCCCGTCTGGGCCTGGCGCTGGTCGCCGAAGCCGGCGTGACGATGAGGGGCATCGTCTTGCGGCGTCCGTTGGCGCGTCCGCCGCAACGGGCACGGCTGCGGCCGAAGCTCCATCTGTTGTCACCTGAGGCCGTGCGGCGTGGCCGCGATGTCGGTCCGGCATCGCACCAGTTCACGATCGCCTCGGTCCTCGCCGAATGGATCAGCGGGCAGCGCACCTTCGTCGGCGACAGCGAGTTCGCCATCCTTGAGATGATGCGGTTTGCGACGCCGCACCCCCCGCTGCGCGACCGCATCGACGACGACGCCCTCTTCGACGTCGTCGCCCGCATGTTCGCCGCCGACCCCGCCGACCGCTTCGGCAGCTGCGGCGAGGCCAGCGCAGCGCTGCAGCCCTTCGCCGCTGACGACGACGCGGTCGCTCGTTTTCTGGCGCCGCACGTCCGTGGGCCCGCAGGCGCGTGACCCACGGCGTCGCTGGCTTCGCCGCGGAGGGCGCGGCATCGTGCGGCATGGGGCGCGTCTTTCTTGTCTTCTTTCAGTGCTGCGTCGTCCTCGGCGTCGTCTTCGGCGTCGTCGTGGGTGCCAGCTGCGGTGGATGCGGCAAGCCGCTCGACGAGACCTGCGTCGCGGCCACCCAGCTCGCCGTCGTCTCTGACCTTGCCACCGCGCCCGGCGACGTCGCTGCGGGCATCGAGCTGTGCGGCTCGGCGACGTGGAACCGCGTCTCCGCCGAAGTCTGCGACGTCGCCGTCGCCCCCGGCCGCGTGTGCGACGACGCCAGCGACGGCGACTGCGCCAACGACGACGGCTGCGCGGCCGGCTCCCGCTGCCTTGACAGCGGCTTCGGCTGCAGCTGCACCGCCGTCTGCGCCTCCGACGACGACTGCGCCGACAACGAAGCCTGCGTCTGCGCGGCCGGCGTCACCACCGCCGACGACGGAGAATTTGTCGCGAGCGACACGCTCCCGCGCTGCGTGCCGGCGCTCTGTCGCACGAACAGTGAGTGCGGCGACGCCGGCGAGTGCGGCCTCGCCTTTGAGGGCCCGTGTCAGGTGCTGAGCGGACTCAGTTGCCGTGGCGTCGGCGACGAATGCCGTGACCGCGACGATTGCGGAAACGGCGAACTGTGCAACGCCTCCGACGGCGCGGCGTTCACCTGCGGCGGCGCTGGCTCCTGCGAGTAGGACGAGTCCATGGGATTTTTTGGGAAGCGCAGCCAGAGCGGGGCAGCAACGTCAGCCTCGCCAGGAACGCTCAATGTCGGGCCGCCATCGTGCAGCTTTTGTCTCCGGACGCAGCACGACGTCCGCTGGCTGGTCGCCGGCCCCGCGTGCTTCATTTGCGAAGAGTGCATCCTGCTCAGCCTCGAGATCGTCGTTGGGCAGAATCTTCAAGAGTGCTGCTTCTGTCGCGTCGCGTCGCCCAACCTGCCGCTGTACCGTCACAAGGCGGGCGCCATTTGCGCAGCCTGCGCCCAGCAAGCCGTCGCCGCGATGCCGCCCGCCTCCAAGCCCTGACCCTCGAGAACAACATGGATCTCTTCTGGCCGGCCCTCACACGGCGGAGGCCCGCATTTGCGCGGCGACCCGCCCACGCGGCGGTGACTGGCTCGGTGACGATTTGTCGGCGCTTCGCCGCGGTGGCGTCGACGTCGTCGTCCTCGTCTACGTCTCCGTCCCCGTCGTCGACCGAGGCGTCCCCGAGCGCGCTGTCGTCTTCGGCGACGCCGTCGCCGCTGTCGTCGCGCGACTTCAAAACGGACAGCGGGCCATCGCGCACTGCCGCATGGGCGTCGGGCGGTCGTCGCTGTTTGTCGCCGCCGCCCTCTTCGCCAGCGGCGTCGACCTCGACGTCGCCTGGGACGCCATCGCCGCCGCGCGGGGTCGCCCCGTGCCGGATGTGCCCGAGCAGCGAGCGTGGCTGGCGCGCACCGCCCCACTGCTGCGCTGATTCACAACCAGGTTGTGGGCCCCTACTCGCCGTCGGCCAGCCGCACATCGTCGACCATGGCCCAGCCGAGGTTGCCGTCGAGCTCGACCTTCAGCGTCACGAACTGCACGTCGCTGCCCGCCGTGAACGGGATGGAGAACGCGGTCGGGTCTTCGCTCGGCAACAAGCCCGTTTCGCCGATCTGCGTGCCGAAGGACGTCGCCGACGATGACGCGCCGATGAGCAGGTTGGTCGACGTGTCGCCGCCGGTTTCGCCGAAGCTGGCGTCGAGGGTGACGACGTAGGCGTGGCCGTCGACGAGGGCGTCGTCGAGGGCGAGGGCGACGGCGTCGGTGTCGTCGTCGGCGCCGAGGCCGATGTGGAAGACGCCGTCGCTGGAGCTGCCGAAGCAGTCGTCGCCGGCGTAGACGTCGACCTGGTCGAAGGTGCCGAAGCCTGTGACGTCGGGGAACGCGTCGCCGAGCTCGTCGTTGCTGAGGTTGTCGTAGCAGCCGGCCGCGAGCGTCGTGTTCTCGAAGCTGCCGTTCTTCACGGTGGCGAGGACGAATTCTTCGCCTTCTCCTTCTTCGCCTTCTCCTTCTTCGCCTTCTTGTCCGGTGGGAACGAACGGCACGCAGGCCGGAGCGATGACGACGACGAGGAGGAAGGCGCGCACCATGCCTGACGCTACCCGATCAACCCGTAGAATCGTGGGGTGGTTCACCCCGACGACATCCAGCCCGGGCTCGCTGTCACGATCAAGCGGCGGCGGCAGCGGGCGCTTTCACAGATGAACCTTCGGACGACCGCATTGACGGAATTTTATCAGGTGGTCGAGCCCGGCACGATCACCGATGTGCGGCGCACCAAGAGCGGCAAAGTCACCGAGATCGAGGCCAGAAACGAGGTGACCGGCAAGACCCACTGGTACACGGCGCGGCGCGACGAGCTGACGCACGTTCACACCGGGTACTTCAAGAAGAGAATGGAACAGTCGAAACCGTATGAATTGTTGCTGCAGGCGTTTCAGCCGGGCGACGGCGGCGACGTCGAGGGGTAGCCTCTCTGCATGGTGGTCGATTTGGATCCGGCGCGGGCGCTGCTCGAGCGGTTGCTCGACAACGAGCTGCCCGACGACGCTGACTTCGTCGCCGGCTGGGGCGGCGCCGACGTCGACGCCATGATCGAGATCTTGATGTTGGGGGCGCGGCGCGGGGTCTACGAGGTCGACGGCACGACGACGTGGGGCGAGCGAGACGCGCCGCCTGTGCGGTGGCTGTTTCGCTTGAAGGGTCCCGACGGATACGTGCGCATCGACGTCAGCCGCGTCGACGGCGCTGACGGTGCGCGCAAGTGCTTGCCGGCGCTGGCGCCGCGGGCGGTCTGGGCCAAAGGGCTCGACAAAGCACACGACGCCATCGCCTGCCCGATCGCGCAGCTGCTGTTTGCCATCGACACGCGCGGCGGTCCGGCGCCGCAATGGACGGCGGCGCACCCGACGCTGCAGCACGCGTGGGACGCCGCCACCGACTCGGCGGCGATGCGGTCGCTCTTGGGGCGCAGCGGGCGTGACGACGTGCTGCCGGCGGTGCAGACGGCGATTTATCGCGTGTCGGTTCCGCCGCGCGGCGACGGCAAGCTGATCACGCCGGCGTCGCAGTTGGCGACGGCGACGTACATGCGCGCCCTCGCTGACGCCGTGCGCACCGTCGTGCCGCGGGCGCCGCGCCTCGACGAAGTTCGCTAGCTGCTGCTGCTTCAAGATCGCAGTCGCGGAGGTGCCCCGCGGTCGCCCGCTGTGCAACGCGCTGGCGCTGCGCACGGCTCTTGCGATGCTCATCGACATGCGCTTCACCTTGCTTGCCTCTTTCGCCGTCTCCTCCTTCGTCGTCGTCGCGGGCTCCGCCTGCACCATCAGCGACGTGATCGCCGAAGGTGAACCCGAGGGCGAAGGCGAAGGCGAAGAAGGCGAAGGCGAAGGCGAAGAAGGCGAAGGCGAAGAAGGCGAAGGCGAAGAAGGCGAAGGCGAAGAAGGCCGCGCCTTCGACTGCGACGGCGCCAGCGTCATCGTCGCCGACGTCGGCTGCGGCGTCGACGCCGACTGCGGCACCGCTGCCGTGCTGACCGACTGCTGCGGCACGCCGCGCACCACGGCCGTCAACGTCGACGACGCCGCCCGCTTCAACGCCGCCTACGCCGACTGCAGCGCGAACCAGCCCATCTGCGATTGCGCCCCTGGACCGCTGTCGGCCGACAACGGCAGCACCGACGACGGTGGCGCCGTCAACGTCGCCTGCGTCGAGGGCCGCTGCATCTCTGCCTTCGATGACGGCGACCGCGCCTTCGACTGCGCTGCCGGCGGCTCCATCGCGGCCGAGGCCGGCTGCGTCGACGACGCGGGCTGCGCCGTCGCCGTGGTTCAGCTCGACTGCTGCGGGTCGCTCGCCGAGACCGGCATCGCTGGCGACGCGCAGCGCGCAGTGTCGTTCACCAACGCCCAATGCGCCGAAGCCCTCGGCGAATGCGGCTGCCTCGCCGAACCCACCGTCGCCGACGACGGCACCAGCGCCCCCAACGTCGCCACAAGCGCCAACGTCCAGTGCGTCGAGGGGCTGTGCCGCACGACCTTCGGCCCCTGATTGCTAAGCTGAAGCGATGACAGGCCTGCGCCTCGTGCCGGCGGCGGGCGCCGCGTTTCCCTACGAGCGTGCGCTGGCGCTGTTGAAAAGCATCCCCGCGATGGATCTCGACCCACTCGACATTCCAGCGCTCATCGCTGCGGGCAAAGCCATGGGGTGGTCGAAGACCGTCATTGACCACCATTGGACACTCTTGTCACAAGGTAAGTGCTTTCGCTTCGAGCAGGACGGCGGGCTCGAGCTGTCGGGCACCTTGTACGAAGACAGCGTCTTCTTCTCTTTCTTCGATGCCGATCACGCCGCTGGCTGCCGTCCCATCATTGAGAAGATGGCGCGCAAGCTCGGGCTTGATGTTCGCGAAGAATAGCGGACGAAACGACGGCAGCGCCAGCGCATCCAAGCCCGATGAGCGTTCCCCTCTCGGTCCTCGACGTTGTCCCGGTGCGCAATGGCGCCACGGTCAAAGACGCCTACGACGAATCCATCGCGCTGGCGCAGCACGCCGAGAAGCTTGGTTACCAGCGCTACTGGTTCGCCGAGCACCACGGCGCGGCGGGCATCGCTTCGGCTGCGCCGGCCGTCTTGGTGGCGCGCGTCGCGTCGGTGACGTCGACGATCCGCGTGGGCTCGGGCGGCGTGATGTTGCCGAACCATGCGGCGCTCGCCATCGCCGAGCAGTTCGGCACCCTCGAGGCGCTCTTTCCCGGACGCATCGACCTCGGCATCGGCCGCGCGCCAGGCACCGATCCGTTGACGTCGCAGGCATTGGGTGCGCGGCGCGGCGCCCTCGCCGCCCGCGACTTTCCTGAGCAGCTCGACGAGCTGTTCGGCTTTTTTCGCGGCGACTTCGATCCGAGCCACCCCTTCAGCCGCATCATCGCGACGCCGGCGACGGGGCACGAGCCGCCGGTCTGGTTGCTCGGCAGCAGCGACTTCAGCGCCCGCCTCGCCGGTGCATTGGGATTGCCCTTTTCATTCGCGCACCACTTTTCACAAGAAAACACGCTGCCGGCGCTCTCGGTCTATCGCAAATCGTTTCAGGCTTCGGCGGCGTTGGCAGCTCCGCACGCCATGGTGGCGGCGCTGGTGATCCTGGCGGAGAATGATGCCACCGCCGTGCGGAACGCCATGCCGATGGCCCTCGCCTTCTTGAAGATGGGAATGGGCCGGCACGAGGCGTTCCCCACCTTGGCTGATGTAGACGCGTGGGATTGGACGGACCATGAACGTCGGTTCGTCGACGGATGGATGGAAAAGAACATCGTGGGAAGTCCAAAGACGATGAAGCCGAAGCTGCAGTCGTTGTTGCAGGCGACGCAGGCTTCGGAGCTGATGGCGCTGTCGACGGCGCCGACGGCGGCGGCGCGGCAGACGTCGTATTCGCTGCTGCGCGAGCTGGTCTGACGTCGTCGTCGGCAGCGACGACGCGCTGCGCTCGGACTTCTCCAGGCCGTTTCGCAAACGCGGGCCCCGCTCGCCAGCGTCGACTTCTTCACCGGCGCCCTTGCCATCTGCTTGGTGGGAAGCACTCAGGTTGCTCGAGGGGCCGCCAGCCGAAGGCGTTCGACGTCGGGACCTATGCTTCGTCCCGAAACGTCAGCGGCAAAGCGAGAGCTGACGCCGCCACCGTCGCGAGCCCGCGCACGTCAGCGATGTTCGAAAACAGTGAATGTTGGACACCATTCGCATCAATAAGAATGACATTTTCAGACATCCCATGGTCGCGATACGTGGTCGTGAATACGACGTGGACGACAATGATTGCATTCACACTGATAATCGCATTGTCGCGCTTCGCTATCAGTGATGCTTCACCGGGGCGGAGCTGCCACACCTCACGGCTGCTTCGTGAAGTGTATGCTTTGCGCGTGGCAAAGGCGGCAACCAACGATGAAAGGACGCCGAACACGCTCGCCCCTTGAATGAAAGCCCACACGCCGAGAACCAGTGACGCTCCTGCGATCAGTGCGAGCCACCCCATCTGCAAATGATCGTTCTGCTCGGAGCCTGTGAGTTCGATGCCATCTGTCAGCTCAGTTGCCGTAAAGCCAGGTTCGCTGGCGGTCTGAGCGAGCCCCGCTGCGGACGTGGACGGGACCCCCGGACGAAGTCGGTCCATGGACGTATCTCCTGAGCTGAGGTGACCGCAGTACAGCACAAGCGGGTTCGGTGGCGCACGGTCAGTCCTGCAACGCACCGCCCGCGCGCGGCACGCACGCCACCGCCGCCGTGATCGGCACGCGCTGCAGCAACGCGTCGAAGAAGGCGTGAAAGCCGCTGTCGTAGGTGACGGCGACGTCGACCCACACCCGCCGAAAGGGCTCGCCCTTGGCGAACGCCTCCATGTAGCGGACCCACCCGGGCCACTGCTCGGCGTAGCGCGGCGGCCGCGCGACCTCGTAGCGCAGGTACGCCCGCTCAAAGACCGAGATGATCATGCCGTAGATGATTTGCTGCTGGCGCTCTTCTTCGACCGTCAAACAAACCGCGCCAGCAGGGCGGCTGTCAGAGCAGTCCAACATCGGGTACTGCAGGCACACTTGCATCATGTCGAAGTACGAGTCTTGCAGCTCGGCATATGCTCGTTCGCCGAGGTCGGCCTGCTCTTTCTCTTTCGCGTCGACGTACTGCAAATACGCCATTCCTGCGCCCAACACGACAAGGATGGCACCGAAGAGCTCGGCGTATTCTTTGATGGTCGACAGGTTGCGGTGAAAGCGAAGCAGCAACGACGAAGAAGCAGTATCCGGCGCAGCGGTCGGCGCAGGCGCGGGCGTCGTCGCAGACATCAGAGTCCCGTCGTCTTCTTTTTCGAGGCCATGGCCCTCAGTTTCCGCGGGGCGGCAGGCTGGGCGCAAGGTCAGCGGTGTCGTCGACGCTGTCGAGGGTGATGCGGCCGAGGTCGCCGTTTCTGAAGTCGTTCAAGAACGCCCCCGCCGCGGTCTGCACCGGATCGCGCAGCAGCCGCCGCACCTGCGCGATGTGCACGAGCAGCGAGTCGCCGGTGCAGCCGGCGGGCAGGGCGCCATAGCGGGCGGCCAGCAGCGCCGGATACTTCGCGATCAAGCGGTCGCCGAGGTCGACGGCGACAGCGACGTCGTCGTAGGCGTTTCTGCCGATGCTGTGCGTGGCGGCGAGCTTGTGCGCGACGACCTGGTCGAGGCCGGGCCACATCATCCCCGGCGTATCGATGATCCACTGGGTCGGGGTGAGCAGGTGCTTTTGCTGCACCTTGGTGATGGCGGGTTCGTCGCCGACGTTGGCGACGTGGCGGTTCAGCAGCGTGTTCATCAATGTCGATTTGCCGACATTGGGAATCCCCAAAATCATCATCCGCAGCGGCTTGATCTTGGTCCCGCGGTTCGTCGCCAGCGCCTGGCACTCTTTGGGGATGCGGCGCACCTCGCCGGCCTTGCGGGCCGACAGCGCGATGGCCCGGGTCTGCGGCAGCGCGTTGTAGTGGGCGAGCCACTGCTCCGTCGCTTTGGGGTCGGCGACGTCGACCTTGTTGAGGATCTTCAGCGCGGGCCTCTGGTTCTCTCGCCGCAGGGTCTCGAACATCGGGTTGAGGCTCGACCAGGGCACGCGGGCGTCGAGAACCTCGATGACGACGTCGGTCGCCCGCATCGTCTCGATCGCCTTGCGACGCGCCGTCGCCATGTGTCCGGGGAACCACTCGATTGTCATCGTGAGGGGGACCGTACGGGATTCGCCGCAGACGTCGAGGTCGGCTTCGTTGGAGGCTCCGCCGTCGGGTGCTTCAGTGTCGTCGACGACGGCGGACTGACCCGCGTGAGTGGCTTGTCCCGTGTCCGCCGGCGCTGTGGGCGGCCGCTTTTGGCGGAGGCGCACTCGGTGCAACCGTCCGCACTTGGCGACACGCAATCGCGAAAAGCCCTGTTCACCAAGAGACTTAGAGCAGCCGTTTCACCCAGGCGTGATTTCGCCAAAGATCAGCCAGCAATACCTGATGAGTATTGGGCATCCCAAAGCCATCTGCCTCTTCAAATGTGGTAAGTATGGCCTTACCAAGAGTGTTGATGGCGTCTTCGTCTAGCCCGAGTGCGACGGAAAGGACACCGGCATCGACGTCCCGAATTTGCAGCACACCAGCGATGGGCATTCCTAAGGAATCGTTATTGTCAAAAACGACTGACGATACCAAATCATAAGCTGGGGAAAGGCGCAGCTTTCTGCCCTTATTGGGATAGAGAAACGCCCAATTCTTGGCATGGGCGTCGCCGTTAAGAGAAACAACTTCAAAGACGATGCGGCGGGCCAGTTCTTCCGAGTCCTCGGGCGCGACACTCCGCACAAACTCGACGAGGTTGTCGTGACTCACTAGTTCATTGTCTATCCCGTACTTCCAGTCTCCAGTCTCAATCCCGAGAATCTGTGCGAAGTCCTCTTGATGCAGTCTCGAGCCATCAACGGTTCGGTCAAATCGATCGACGACCAAGACACTCGACTCAACTTCCCCAGGCGGGGGCGGCACGCCGAGTTCGTCGAACTCTCCAAGCCGGCTTGAAACGGCATTGATACCGACGGCACGCGCCCACTCAAGAACCGCGTGCTCATGTTCTGGCAAACCGCGCCACTGCGGGGACGCGGCTTTTACAATGACCCGTCCGGCCTCACCCCTTGCCGGCAGCGCGAGTCGTCCACCGTCCTCGAGCATTGAGTATTTAAGCTGCATTCCAGCAAGTGAAAATCGGAGACGATTCGGCGATGGAAGTGCAGCATCAACATCAGAAATCAACTCTCCATCGGCGCTAAATATGGCCGCGCCGGGGACGTCATCGCCGAGGGCTGCCAAAAGGCTTAGCTCCGCAGACTCACGAACACCGTGCTGCTTCGCCAAGTGATTTCGGAGGGCGCCTTCGGGAAGCAGGTGGCCAAACCATGGGGGGATGCGCCACGCCGGGCTATCAGGATGCGTCCGAATCGTGGCCGGCGAGTCCAAAAACGCCTGACCAAGTAGTGGAACATCGGAACTACGGACGTCTACGAGCGGGAGAAATTCAAAGCCACCCTTGACCGAAGCCTGAATGAACCCGACATGAACACCATGAAGATGTACGTTGACCCTCATCCTTGAAAGATCGCGGCCAGACTTGGTCTGTCCCCGTCCTCCGGTTCGAAAGCAGCGTGCCTGCGAACCAAGCGCTCCATTGCGTCGCCGACAAGCTGAGTCCGCCTTTCGACGAAGCCACCCCCGCCGCCTCCGATGAGAGCCGCGACCGCTTCCGAATCGACTGCGTGTGAGCTAGTGAAGATTCGATTGCTTTCAATGTTTAATTGATCGAAGAGTTCGGCTACATTCGTGACAAGACTGAGTGAGCGAGACACGAGCTCCGACACGAACTCGCTCGGAAAGATCGCGCGATTTCCAATTGGATTGTCGGGAATACCTTTCTGGAATATCTGCGCTGGCGGAAGCACCTTCTTGTCGAGGATGACGGCGCTTCCGTCGAAGTTCTTCGGCTGGAAGCTGAGGAGAGCGAGGGTCGCAAGTCGTCCTTGCGCACCGTCGATTCGCCCGTCACTGAGTCGGACTGGCGCGACTGTCCGCGGAACCTTCTTGAGGAGGCTCTGCGTCGTCGCTGCGGCGGTCGAATCGAATGCCGCGAGCAATCCACGAATCTGGGAATTGCCACCTGCAAAAGTCCCGTGGATCCACGCTCTCCATACAAGACGCGCCAACAGGTCACGCTCGCGTGGAGCGGGATCCGCGAATCGATCAAAGAACGCGGCCAAGAGCACCATCGTCGTTGGGTATGGAAGTGCGAGGAAATGCGGAACACTGGCATCACTCCTCAGGAACGCGATCGCTCGTGCCAGCGCTTGGGATGTGCGCGCATAGAGTTCAAGTGGGCGTTCGACTGTTTTCGGATACGGTTGCGTGACGTCCCAGCCCGCGACTGCTTTGAGCGCTGAGTAGATCAGATCTTCGCGATCGTCGAAGTCGCCTACATTGAGTTCGCTCAACTCGTTCGCAATCTCCAGCACCCGCGCTGGACGTTGGTCGCTCCATGCACCATGGAGTGCGTCGAACGTTTCGACTTCGCGCATCGGTGCACCGCTATTGTTTACTCGGGCAAAGATTTTTTTGAGGAGGCCTTCGTCGTCGCTGTTTACAATGTATGCTGAGACGTCGGTTTCTCGAAGAATGCGCCCGAAGGACCAAGCACGATCGCGCTGCGGCCTGGGCAGGTCGCGTCGCTCGTCAAGCCATCTGAAAAGCGCCTCCTCGTCGAGCACCTCTGTCAGCGGCAGCCAATGGTTGGGTGTGACCAAGGCCGTCGCCTTCGGTTGGACCAGTTCGCCGGAACTGAGGTCGAGGAACAGTGCGAATTCTTCCAGAGGCCATGGCCGACCAACAAGCACGCGCGCGAGCGTCGTTATCCGCTGCTGCCCGTCAACGATCCAAAGAGCCTGCGGGTCGTCGCCGACCGCAATTGAGTCACCCGTGAGGTTGACGGTGTCGGCCTTGGCGCCGCGCCTCGCCAGCAGCAGAGTGCCCAACGGGTACTCGTTCCGAATCG
>JANNAY010000149.1:0-1656 GCA_031384945.1 Deltaproteobacteria bacterium | reverse complement strand
CGTCACCGACACCGCGTCGTGGTCCAACGACGGCCCCTGCGCACACGAGTCGGCGGCGACGGCGACGACGCCAACGACGAAGACCGCGGCGCGCGCGATGGATCTCAGCTTCCCCATGTCGTCGATCATGCCAGCCCGTCGACGACGTCGCCAGCGCCGGACGTCAGCGTCACTCCGGCTCGTCGGCGTACGGCGAGAGCAGCGGCGGGGCGACGGCGGCGGCGCGTTCGTCGACGTCGTTGAAGAAGGCGATGGAGACGATGCCACCGACGACGGCGCCGACGCTGCCGCCGACGAGGGCGCCGATGGGCGAGAACAGCAACATGCCGGCGGGGCCTTCGCAGCCGACGACGCCGAGGCAGCGGCCGCCCGTGAGGTTCCACAAGCCCCAGCCGGCCATGCCGCCGCCGACGAGGACGCTGCCAGCGATGCCGCCGGCGAGGGCGCCTGCGCTGCCAACGACGGGGTTTTGATCGCAAAACGCAAAGACCTTGGGGATGCAGCCCTCGGGCGCAGCGGGCTCTGCTGGCGTGGCAGCGGCGCGGCGAAGGCGAGGGCGAGGGCGAGCATGATCAGAGCCTGCCACGTCAGGCGACGACGACGCCGTCGCGGCCTTCGACGCAGCCGACGTCGTCGAACCAGGCGCGGACGGCTCCGCGCGCGCCGCTGGTGCCGACACAGCCCAGCAAGAAATCGCCAGGCTGCCGCGCAAACGTCGGCGCTGGCTGCACGACACAGCCATGCACCTCGCGCCCGAGCTTCTTCGGATCGACGTCGACAAAGGCGCCGACGACGACGCCCTCGCCGCGCAGCGCGCGTGACATGCGCCGTCCCTCTTTGCCGGCGCCGACGAGAACAACGCGCCTCTCGCGCAAGCCAAACGCAGGGACGAGAAAGTGCGCCTTGCACGCGGCCAGCGCGTCGCGCGTCACGGTCGCCTTCACCGTGCGCGTCAGCTGTCCGAAGTGCTGGCGCCAGGCATGGCGAATGACAGGACGTTTGATCAACGCATGACCCGCGGTCACCAGTCGCAAGAAGAGATCGTAGTCTTCGGGCCAGCTGCGGGCGCGCCAGCCACCGACAGCCTCGATCCCTGACCTCCGGAAGGTCGTGGCTGGATTGCACAAAGGCTGCTCGATCCAGATCTCTTTCTTGTGATCTTCGGGAGACAAGATCCCGTTCTGCCAACTCACATAGCTGCGCATGAGGGTCGAGCGGTTTGGCAAGACCTTCACGCGCGAGGCGACCGCGGCGACGTCGGTGCTGCGCAAGACGGCGACGTCTTCACACAAGCGATCGGGGTGCATGACGTCGTCGCCGTCGAAGCGGGCGATGAATTCGGCGTCACAGGCGATGACGGCGCGTCCGGCTTCGAGGGCAGAGGCAAAGGCGATGTCGCGGTCGACGCGCACGACGCGGACGCGTTCGTCGGCGAGGGCGCCGCAGGCGAGGGCGACGACGCTGCCGTGGTCGACGACGACGACACCGAAGTCGACGCCGCGGGAGCGCAAGACGCTCTTCAGGGCGATGGCGAAGAGCCGCGGGTCCGGGTCGCGCACCGGCAGCAGGACGACGACGTCGCTCACGCCGCACCGTCGTCGCTCGTCGCCGCGCGCCGCCTGAAGGCCCCCCTGGCCCCCCGGTTTCGGGGGGCCA
>JANNAY010000147.1:0-1916 GCA_031384945.1 Deltaproteobacteria bacterium | reverse complement strand
CGAGGTAGAGGTGCGCCAGGTTGCCGTGGCACTCTTTGCGGGTGTTTTCAATGTCGAGGCAACGCACATAATACTGTTCGGCGTCGCTGATGTACTCGCGCTTTTGGTTCTCGGTCTTTGCTGAAGCCTCAGCGCGATACGTCATGATCGTGCCCATGTCCGAGTAGCTCTGCGCATCGTTGGGAAAGAGCTCGAACATGCGCCGGTATTGTGTCTCGGCGTCTTTGTAGAACGGACCCGGATCTTTGCCCTTCGCGTAGGTCTCTTGCCCCATGCGCAGGTACGAGAGGGCGAGGTTGTAGCGACCGGCGCGGTAGCGCGGGTCGATCTCGATGGCGCCGGCGAAGAACTCGGCGGCCCCGGCGAAGTTGCCGTTCTTGAATTCGACGACGCCCATGTTGTTGCGGGCCTGGGCGAAGTCGTTGTTCTCGCGGATGGCGCGGATGTAAAATTCGCGGGCCCTGACGTCGTCACCGCGGGCGTAGGCGATCATGCCTTTGCCGTTCAAGCACTCGGCGTCGCGCTCGTCGTACTCGAGGCAGATGTCGCAGCGGGTGTCGGCGGCGTCGTAGTCCTGCTTCTCGATGTTGGCGATGCACGCTTGCTGTTGAATCAACAGCTGCGGGTTCTTGCCACTGGTGTCGCCGCACAGCGCGGCGCCAAAGAGAGGGGCGGCGAGCAGCGGCAGCAGAAACAAACGCGAACGCAGACGCATGGGACACCTGAAGGGTTTTGCGGGGACCGCATACAGAACCTATCGGCGCGCAGGCCGCCGACGTTGCCCCCTTCTGACGAGGACGCCTGTCAGATACCGCTCCCGGCGTGCTGGCTGCCATTCCGCTCTTGTTGTTCGTCGCCGGTGGCCTGTCGCCGGCGGCCGATCCGTCGACGCACGCAGGGGCGGCGACGCCGAAGCCCATCAAGCGGTCGCTGGCGTCGACGACGTGGCCGGTCGAGCCGTCGTTCAACGCCGGCTTCGTCGTCTCGCGCGACTCGTTCGCCCCCTTCGTCGGCGCCAGCGTCTTCGTGCCAATCCTGCCCGGCGTGGGGCCCGCCGCCGTCGTCCGCGTCAGCGGCGTGCAGTCCGGCACCCTCGGCGTCGTCGAGAGCGTCGTCGCCGTCGGCCCCGCCCTCGAGACGCAGCTCGGTGGACTGCGCGCGCGCCTCACCGTGGCGGCCGGGGCGCTCGTGCACAGCTACGGCTACGACGCGTCCGACAACGGCAACAGCGTCGGCGGCGCCGTGCTCGTCCCCGTCGAGGTCGGCCTGCCGCTGGGCAACGGCGTCTCGTTCGACCTCTCGATCACCGGCGGCTTGTCGCGCGGCGTCATCCACGCCGTCGACGACGTCGTCGCCTACAGCCGCGACCGCGCCTTCGTCTACGTCGGCGCCGGCTTGAACTTCGGCGGCCCCCCCGACTGACGACGTCACAGACGCCCCACTGCGATCTCTTTGCGGTGCTGCGGGCAGGGCACGCGGCGTGCTCAACGATCTCCAAACCACTGGAGCTCACCCATGCGCCGTTCTTCCACCGCCGCCGCTGTCGTCGTCGCTTTGACCTTGCTGCCCTTCGGGTGCGCCACCGTCGAAAAAGGCGAGCGCGTCGCTGCCAACGTGCTCGTGCCGCCGAGCGACGAGATCGCCATCGGCAGAGAGATGAAGAAAGAGCTCGCGAAAGAGATGAAGCTCCACGACGACCCGCAAGTTCAAGCATACATCAGTCGCATGGGTGAGAAGATGGCAAAGCGCGTCAAGTCGCCCGTGCCGCTGCACTTTCATGTGGTTGATGATGACAAGCAGTTCAACGCATTTGCCATACCCGGCGGAGACATCTACGTCTACACCGGCCTGCTTAAGATGGCCGAAGACGACACAGACGAAGCCAGAGAAAACGGACAACAGATCAAACACAATAC
>JANNAY010000144.1:0-5971 GCA_031384945.1 Deltaproteobacteria bacterium | reverse complement strand
GAGACCGGCACAGGCAAAGAGCTGTTCGCGCGCGCGATTCACATGAACTCGGCGCGCCGGGCGAAGCCGTTCGTGAAGGTCGACTGCACGACGCTGCCCGAAGCGCTGATGGAGAACGAGCTCTTCGGCCACGAGAAGGGCGCGTTCACCGGCGCCGACAAAACCACGCAGGGCAAGTTCGAGGTCGCCGCCGGCGGCACCCTCTTCATCGACGAGATCGGTGAGCTGCCGCTGAAGCTGCAGGGCAAGTTGCTGCGCGTGTTGCAAGACCGCGAGTTCGAGCGCGTCGGCGGCACCAAGCTCATCGCCGCCGACGTCAGAATCGTCTGCGCGACGCACCGCGACCTCGCTGCCATGGTCGACGCCGGCGCCTTTCGCGAGGATCTTTTCTATCGAATTCGCGTCGTCCCGCTCGTCACGCCAGCGCTGCGCGAGCGCGGTCCGCAAGACCTGCTGCGCCTGGTCGAGCACTTCGTTTTGACCTTCGGACGTCGTCACCGCCGCCCGACGGTGCGCATCAGTGAAGCCGCCATTGCGCGGCTCAAGAGCTATCCGTTTCCTGGAAACATCAGAGAGCTCGAGCACGTCATCGAGTCCGCCGTCGTCATGTGCGACGGCGACGTCATCGAAGGCCGAGACCTCGCCCTCGCCGATCGCAAGAAAGTGACGACGTCGCCGATGATGGCGGCGGTGACGTTGCCGCCGATTGGCATCCCGGTGGTCGGCGATCCGAACGCGACCCTCGAGCTCGTCGAGAAGGAGCACATTCGCCTGGTGCTCGAGGCCGTGAAGGGCAACCAGAGCGAGGCCGCCCGGCGTCTCGGCATCGGTCGCAACACGCTGGCGCGCAAGCTCAGCGGCGAGCCCATCGAGTAGCCCCTGCCCGCTGTCCATCGCTGACAATGTCGATCGGTGACCGCGCCATCGTTGTGGCAGCGCTGGCCTCGTCATGGCCTGTGAAGCCGATTCACAACGTGGGTTGTGGATGCTTGCGCCGGGTCAACGCAGCGCAGCGATGACGCCGACGACGAGGTAGGCGACGCCGACGACCCACCAGCGAATCGGCATCAGCTGGTAGATGAGCTGCGCCAACATGCCGACGAGGAATTGGAACCAGCCGCCCAGGAAGATCAGGCCGATGACGCCGAGGTTGCGGGCGAACCAGCCGGTGAGCCAATAGACGACGTAGGTGACGACGCTGGCGATGGCTGCGGCGATGACCATCTCGAGGCCGGCCCGCTCGCGGACGACGACGACGACGGCGAAGAGCAGGTAACCAAGAGCGATGATCATCGCCGCGCCGTGGGTCGACGGATCGATCTCGGGCCGCTCAGGCCGCTCGGGCTTCAGCCGGCGCGAGGGCTCACGCCGACCGGCGCGCGGTCCGTCGATGACGGCGCCAGGCTTCGGTCCGTCGTTGCTGCGGGGCGGGCGCGCGAGGTCCAGTCCTGACGTCATCGCCGCAGGCGACGACAACGACGGCGCTCACGCAATCGGGTCGCCGCCGTCTGCGTCGACGACGAATTTGGCGACGTCGTGCCACAGCGCTTCGAACTGTTTGCGGCGAAACTGCGAGCGCGAGATGAGCCAATCGACGTGGGGCGGGTCGTGGGCGGCGTCGTCGAAGTGGCCGATGACGTCGTGGTGGTCGGCGTGCACCGCGCGCACGAGCTTGCCGTGAAACTGCGAGAGCGTCGGCACGACGCCGTCGTTGTCGCTCTCGACGGGGATGCGTCCGAGCTGGTCGAGCAACAGCCGGTGCGCGTCGACGGCGCCGCCGGGCAGTCCACCCTCGGCGCGAAACTTCGCCGACAGGTTCCACAGCGCGTGAAACACCGCGTGGCTGCCCTGCGCGTACGGCGACAAACCCAGCGCGAGGGCTGTCTGTACCGACGGACGCTGCGCCATCGTCACGACGCAGCCGTAAGCGACGCCGTCTCTGTCGCGGGTCTGCTTGTCGAAGTGGCGGGCCATCTCGGGCGAGAGTTCGTCGAGCAGGCCCTGGTCTTTGCTGAGCTCTTCGAAGAAGGCCTCGAGCACCGCGCGCTTCTCGTCGGAGAAGTCGGCCAAGATTTGCTCGTCGATCTGGTCGATGAGGTCTTTCTTGGCGCCGACGGCAGCGTCGAACAGCGAGAGCAGGCCGGCCGCGCCGATGGCCGTGCCCACCGAGATGGGTCCGAGGCGGATGGTGTGGAGCGTCAAGAGCCCCAGGAGCTTCAATAGGTCTTTGCCGAAGGCGCCGCGAAACGACGACGCCAGCGGCGTGCCGCGGTGGGCACCAGCGATCGAGATGACGCTCTTCACGCGCTTCAAGACGTCGTCGTCGACCTCGCGGGCGCGCTCGGGATCGATGAGGCGGCGGGCGTCGAGGGCGCCGGTGCTGTGTCCGACGAGGTGGATGGGGTCGACGTCGCCGGCGGCGGCCTCGCCGATGACGTCGCGCAGCTTGGCGGTGCGCCGCGCGATGGAGCCGGCGGCGAGGGTGTCGACGCGGACGACCTGGATGTTTCTGCCGAGGCCGGCGAATTGCGCGGTGAGCAATTCTTCGACGTGGCCGAAGTATTTGAAGTCGCCGAAGTTGGCGAAGCCGAAGAAGCCCGGAATCAGAAAGACGCGGCTGACCATTTCTCTTCGTTGCCTTCGCAGACCCTCACCCGCGGTGCTGACGGGTCGCGCGCTCGACGTCAAATCATCGGATCGAACGACCCCGCGCGGTCGCGCGACCCGACGCGCACCGACGCCTCGTGCTCGATGATCGAGTACGGCGCGACGCTCTTCACCAGCCACACGTTGCCGCCGACGACGGAGTGGTGGCCGACGATTGTATCGCCACCCAGGATCGTGGCGCCGGCATAAATCGTCACATGGTCTTCGAGGGTCGGGTGACGTTTGTGATCTTGCAAACGCTTCTGCACTGAGAGCGCGCCGAGAGAGACGCCCTGGTACAATTTCACGTGTTTGCCGATGATCGTTGTCTCGCCGACGACGACGCCGGTGCCGTGGTCGATGTAGAAGTGGTCGCCGATGGTCGCGCCGGGGTGGATGTCGATGCCGGTCTGTCCGTGCACCGCTTCGCTCATCATGCGGGCCAACAGGCGCACGCCGTTTCGCCAAAAGAAGTGGGCGACGCGGTGCACGAGCACGGCGCGCAAACCGGGATACGCGAGGATCACCTCTTCGCGCGAGCGCACCGCTGGGTCGCCCTCGAGCAGCGCTTGCACGTCGAGGTTCAGCCTGTCGCGCAGCGCTGGAATGTTCTCGAGCAGCGACAGCGTGAAGGCGCGGGCTTCGGCGACGACCTCGGCGTCTTTGGGTTTCTTCTTCTGGTGCGCGAGGTCGAGCTCGACCTGGCCGCTGACCTCGTCGACGATGGCGGCGACGCGGCTGCCGGTGACGTATTCGAGGTTTTCGTCGGTCAACGCTTCGGCGCTCGAGAAGCCAGGAAAGACGAGCTCTTCGAGCTGAGAGAGAATGTGCTCGACCTGTGAGCGCGCGGGCAGGTGCAGCCCGCCGAGGTGGTTGGCGCCGCCGCCGTCTCTGTAGCTCTGCACGATCGACGTCGTGATGTCGCGGAGGCTGCGCATCTCAACCGTCCTGCACGAACGAAAGATCGTTCTGATCTTTGAGCGAGAAGCCGTGTTCGGAGAGCCACTCTTTGTTGAAGAGCTTCGACTGCGAGCGGCTGCCGCCGTCGCACAACACCGTCGCGATGGTTTTGCCCGGGCCGAGCCTGCGCGCGAGCTTGACGGCCCCAACGCAGTTCAAGCCCGCAGAGCCGCCGATGTACAGGCCGTCTTTCTTCAAGAGAAAGTGGATCATCTGGATGGCTTCGGTGTCCAATCCTCTGAATGCGCCATCGAGGCGGGCCTCGGCGAAGTTGGCGGTGACGCGTTTGATGCCGATGCCCTCGAGCACCGAGCTGCCTTCGGCGTCGAGCGTGCCGGACGTCACCTGAGAAAAGAGCGACGAACCTTCGCAATCCACAAGATACGTAGACAGCGACGCCTTCTGCGCTTTCAAATACTTCGACAGGCCGCCGATCGTGCCGCCCGTGCCGGATGAGCAGACGAAGCCGTCGAGCTGTCCTTCGGTCTGCTGCCACAGCTCGGGCCCGGTGCCTTGTTCGTGGGCGCGCGCGTTGGCGAGGTTCTCGAACTGGTTGGCCCAGTAGCCGTTGACCTCAGCGGCCCGTCGTTTGGCCGTGTGGTAGTAATGCGCCTCGTTCGAAAACGCCGTCGGCTCGACGAGCTCGACCTCGGCGCCGAGCGCGCGCAGCAACGACACCTTCTCGTCGCTCTGGTTGTTGGGCATCACGATGATGCAGCGATAACCGCGGGCCCGGCACATGAGCGCGAGGCCAATGCCGGTGTTGCCTGCTGTGCCTTCGACGACGACGCCTTTGCTGCCTTTGATCAAGAGGCCGTCGGCTTCGGCGCCTTCGATCATGAATTTCGCTGCGCGGTCTTTGATCGATCCGCCGGGGTTCATGTGCTCGGCCTTGCCGAGGATGCGACAGCCGGTCAGCGCCGACAGCGACGGGATCTCGATGAGCGGCGTGTCACCCACGGCGCCGGGGAAGCCTTGCTTCACGTTCATGACGGGGGTTCTACGAGATCTTGCAGCCTGCCGAGAGATGGGAAGCGGAACGATCCTTATCTCTCGATCCGTCGTCGTCGCGGCCGGATGCGACGCGGTCGTTGGCACCGTCGTCGCAGTGGTCGTCGTCTGAGGAGACGTCGACGGCCGCGACTTTGGGTTGGCCACCCGCTGCAGAGCCCTTCCAGGTGCGCGTGCCTGACGAGGTCAAAGTCTCGCGTTGTGGAGTGCGATGGATGGGTCGGCGTCGTCTTCGGACGGCGGGTCCGACGAGGGCAGCGCCGCGCTTGGGCGGTGCTGCCTGGTGAACGCCTGGAGCTCCGTTGTGGCCGCCCACAACGTCTCCGGCGACGTGCGCGGGGGAGGCAGCACGTCGACACCACAACCGGGGAGGGCCCCTGCGGGAAGAAGCGTGCAAGGCAAGTAGCGCCGGCGTCGTCGTCGGCGGCCCTGCGCGAGCTGCGCCTTGTCGTCGTCGCGCCGGGACGGCAGCCTCTCCGCCGGGGGGTTCGATGTTTCGTTTGCTTCTGCTGTCGGTGATGGTCGTCGGTTGCACGACGGCGTCGCCCACGACGACGACACCAACGACGACGACGACGACGCCACCCGCGCTGACCACCACCTGCGCCGACCAGAAGCCGGCGTTCGCGCCGGCCCCCCGGGGCGACGCTCACGCACGGAGCGCTCGTCACACCGATCGCGACGCCGCTGTACCCCGTGGATCTCGCCAACCGCGGCATCTCCGGACGAGTCGATGTGGTGATCGAAGTGACAGCAGAGGGCACGTTGCGTTGTGTTCGCCTGGACCATTCGAGCGGGAGCGCTGAGCTCGACGCGCTGGCACTTCGCGCGGCGGCGTCGACGCTGAAGGTGACGGCCGCCGACGTCGACGGCAGGCTCGACGACTCTGAAATCCACTACACCTACCGGTTCGAGATCGACGATGAAGACCGGTCGCCGGTGCCGTGGTGGAAGAGCGGCCTCGACCAGCAGTGAAGCTGCTGTCGGATCGGCGCTATGGCAGCGTCGTCGCATGCGCCGCTTGCTGCCGCTCCTTCTCGCCGGATGCGTGACTGCACAGCGCGCAAGCCGTCCTTCGCGGCCACGCCAGCGAAGATGGTGACGGCGGAGGCGATCGTGACGGCGACGTCGCAGATGCCCTTCTTCCAGTCGATGTGGCCGACCTGCCAGGCGCGACCACCGAGGACGAACGCGCTGTCGGGCGGGAGCGCCTGGAGGAAATGCGCGTCGATCGTTCCGACCTCGCGCTGTCCGGCCATCACCTTGAGGAGCGAAGGGGCATCGAACACCGCGTACAGCGCCTCGAAGTTGCGCCGACCGTACAGCTTCTCGCCGTGCGGGCCGAGCGCGAGGC